>JAFDBA010000244.1 GCA_019313505.1 Deltaproteobacteria bacterium | reverse complement strand
CACACATGTTGTTCTTTGGTTGTATCTTCGCAAGGGAGATGGTCTGAGTGATCTCGCTCGGCACCTAATTGAATACAAGCCTGAAATTCTCATCTCTCCTATGGTCTTATTAGAGATGGATTACCTGCATGAAATTGGTCGGACGACACTTGGCTCAACCCAGATTTTCAACTACCTTCATCAACGAATTAACCTTCAAGTATGCCAAAAAGCTTTTTTTGATGTTGTTCATGCAGCCTCTCGGCTGTCATGGACTCGCGATCCTTTTGATCGACTTATTACCGCACAATCGGCGATAGAGCAGAGTAGTCTGATAACAAAAGACAAAACAATCCTGGAACACTATGCATATGCAGTTTGGTAGAAAGCCGTATTGTAAACGATCAGCCACAAAGACACCCCAGTACGATCTTCCGGCCTGTCCCGGCATTTTCACGGGGAGCTACGGGGCGTAGCGCAGCGAACTTAGTAATTTAATCAAGACCACTTTTGGACTTGATGGGTTTAATAAATGACATGAATATCCGAAAAGTATTTTTTGTAAAAGCCGCGGTTTCTTGTCAGGAGCTGTTCAGCCTTTATTTCGGCATGGGCACCGATTAAAAAATCAGCCAGGATACGGTTGCGCCTGCCGCCTGCCTTTCGATAATTCTTCCATATCTGTCCTGCATGGTATGCCGCCTTAAGATCCAAAGAGACGATACGAATGCTGAGGGTTTTTAAAACATCGTCCAGCAATGCTTTACCAGAAAATTGCGGTGCCAGTTCGGAATATATGATTTCATTAATGATCAGCGATCCCTGATTAAACGATTGTTCCAAACGTATTGTTGATTTTTGCCCCCATTTGGGATCAGGTAAGAAGACATCAAGCAGTACATTGGTGTCAACGAAGGTAATCATCTGCCTCTTATCGACTCAATGTAAGGGTCCGTTTGGACGTTTTTGCGCAAAATACCGTAGACTTGTTCTACCGGGCTGACATGACGCGTTTTTTTTTGAATTAGCACACCTGTTTTTTCTTGGACGAAATCGACTTCGATTTGGGGCAGAAATCCGTACTTTTCGCGTATGGTTTTAGGAATGGTCACCTGTCCTCGCTCTCCAATTTTCATATTTTATCACCTATACTTTCATATTGTAAATTACATATTAAAGGTGTTTAATCAGAATGGCAAGTAAACATTATAATTCTATGCCCCAACCACTGTTTCTTTAGAAAATGTTTAATATCAGCTTGTTGGAGCAAAGAGAAGACCCTAACGTTTCAAAAGTCGAGGATGCCTCAGATCCGCGGCGTCAACAACGCTATGGTTTAAGCGGTTTTACACAAATCTCATCGTGTTGTTTATGCAACCATGAGGTTTATTATGGCAACGTCCCCAACCAATCAGGTGCAGAAACGATCAGGATTTTGTTTTTATCGTTTGTAACAATACGGGCCGTGTTTTTCTTCAAAACAAGTTGTATGCCGGGGACGTTCAAATATCTTTGAAATTTGATAAGAGATTTTGAGGGGCTGGTGTCACTCAATTTGGTCTCTATTAAGAGCTTGGGTTTATTGCTTTCTGATATTAAAAAATCAACCTCCTGTTTTTCTTTGTTTCTAATATAATGAAGATTAAAATTGCCAAAACCCATATCCGACCATAATTGAGTTGCTCTGGACAATTCTATGGCAACGATATTTTCCATACGACTTCCGCTATCGTCTATAATCGATGGATTCATCAGATATATTTTTTTCTCTTTTTTAATGGCTCTTGCAATTTTGGAAGTCCAGGGAGATAACGAAAAGCTTAGAAAAAATCTATCAAAAACAGTCAACCAATCACTAATCGTATTAAAAGAAGTTCCTATGTCCATTGCAAGGTTGTTAATGGATACCGGACTTCCGATTCTCGATGGTAAAATCGAAAACAGAGAGACAAGGCTGTCTATTTTTCGAATGCCGCTCATATCTCTTATATCTTCATATAACAGCTGCCTCGAATAAGTTTTGTACCATCTATTAAAAAAAGGTTTTTTCCCTTGAATAAAAGGTTCCGGAAATCCTGAAAATGTATCTATCGTATCCCACAAGTCCCACAGCTCTTTTTTGAAAACAGGAACGACTATTGGATCATTTAGGAAATCGTCAGGAGAGAGATAAGAATTCCCCAGTTCGCCAAGGGTTAGGGGATACAGATGAAACATAAAATATCTGCCCGCCAATGAGTCCCCGCTTTTTTGAAAGGTATCCAATCTCCCGCTCCCGGATACAAGAAACTGATACTGCCCATGGAATTTGTCATAGATGCCTTTTAAATAATTTTTCCATTTATCATGTTTGTGAATTTCGTCAAAAATCACCAGGGGCAAAGAAGCATCACTTCTGTCAACCTTTTCGAAAAAATAGGGATCTTCCCTTAATATTTTTTTGCTTTCTATGAAATCATAATTGAAATAAGAAAGATTGGTAAAAGAAGATCCGATCATGTTCTGTGCCAGCGTTGTTTTTCCCGATTGTCTTGGCCCGGAAAGAAAAATCATTTCCTTTGAATCCGAAAGTTCCTGCCAGTACTTTAAATATTTATTGCGTTCTATTATGCTGACCATTTTACCTGAAACCTGCATGCAAATTTTAAAAGGATTAAATAAATATAATTAAATTATAT
>JAFDBA010000243.1 GCA_019313505.1 Deltaproteobacteria bacterium | reverse complement strand
AGCCGGTCCCTGAACTCCGTAGCCGAGAATTACAATTGTTTCATCTTTAAGCACTTCTTTAGCTTTTTCCAATGAAAATTCTTCCGAAGTAATTACTTCTTCTTCAGTACCGCCGAAATTAATTTTAGCCATGTTACTCTCCTATGCTAAATGTTAAAAATAAAAAATTGAACACCTAAAATTGTCAAAACTTTTTTCATTGCCACAAAGGCACTAAGGCACGAAGAAAGATTAGTAAAAATCCTGGCCCAAAGTAGCAGGCTTTGCTTTGCCCCTGAAAGGGGCTGTTTTAGTTAAAGCCGTACAAGTTAAAAGTGTCTAAAATGATCTAAAGTGCCTATATCTGGTTATCCGGTTAGCCCGTTGTCCGGTATTAAATTACGGGCTAACGGACTTAACGGGCCAACGGGCACAACCTTTTTTAGCTTTAGTTCACTTCAAACTCTTGCAACGATTCTTCAGGCACTAACTATCATAAAACATGCCCAAGACCAAAGTCATACACCTGTGGATATCTACCTGGCCTCCCTGATGAGCGCAATAATGCCTGTTTTTGCAATCTCCTTGATACCGATAGGTTTTAAAAGGCTTAATATGGCATTCATTTTTCCTTCATCACCGGTAACTTCTATGGTGTAGTGATCGAGTCCCACATCAACCACTTTGCACCTGAAGATATCTACAATCCGCAAAATTTCGGCACGGTACTCGGCTTTGGCTACAACCTTGATAAGGGCCATCTCCCTCTGAACAAATTCCTTGCCGGTGAGATCGTGGACTTTAATGACATTAATGAGCTTGTTAAGCTGTTTTTCAATTTGTTCAATAATCGGCGGCTCTCCGGTTGTAACCAGGGTGATCCTCGATACCAGTGGATCGGTTGTTTCAGCAACGCAGAGGCTTTCAATGTTAAATCCCCGGCCGCTGAACAGCCCTGCAATTCTGGAGAGTACACCGGGCTCGTTGTCAACTAAAATCGAAAGTACATGTTTTTCTTCTGTCATGGGTAACATCCTTTCTATACCAAAAGCATTTCCGTAGCAGCGGCGCCTGCCGGAATCATAGGGTAAACACACTCTTCTTTTTCTACCACAAAATCCATTATTACGGTTTTCTTGGAGGAGAGGCCTTTTTTAAGTACGGGTACCACTTCCTCGGGCTTTGTGGCCCGTAAGCCGAGCCCTCCGTACGCCTCAGCCAGTTTGACAAAATCAGGAGCATGCTCCAACGATGTGGCGATATAGCGTTTTTCGTAAAAAAGTTGCTGCCATTGTCTGACCATGCCAAGAAAGCCGTTGTTCAGGATAACAACTTTTACCGGAAGACCGTATTGTATGGCGGTGGACATTTCTTGGATATTCATCTGAATACTACCGTCTCCGGCAATATCGACCACAAGTTTATCCGGGCAGGCTAACTGCGCTCCAATGGCGGCCGGAAGTCCGAACCCCATGCAGCCTAAGCCACCTGATGTAATAAAGTGGTTGGGTTGATCATAGTGATAATACTGGGCCGCCCACATCTGGTTTTGACCTACTTCGGTGGTTATAATGGCGTTGCCTTTAGTGAGCTGGTAGAGTTTTTCGACCACATATTGCGGCTTGATAACATTTTTTTGATTATAAGCCAGTGGCTCTGTGCTTTTCCAGCGATGAATCTGATCGAACCATTTTTTTTGCTTTTTGTTGAGATCACCGAGGTCTTCATTCTTAAGGAGTTTGTTAAGTTGGTCAAGAGTGATCTTGCAATCGCCCACAATAGGAACAGTGACAGGAATATTCTTGCGGATGGATGTTGGATCAATGTCAATATGTACGATCTTGGCATTGGGCGCAAAGACATCTGTCCGGCCGGTAACACGGTCATCAAAACGAACGCCGATCCCGATCAAAAGATCGCATTCGCCGATAGACATATTGGCCCGATAAGTACCATGCATGCCGACCATGCCGAGCCACAACGGGTCCGAACCCGGAAATCCACCCAGACCCATCAGAGAAGCGGTTAAAGGGATTTGGGTTGTTCGCGCAAATTCAGTGAGCTCCCTGGCAGCCTTTGAAAGTATAACTCCGCCCCCCGCAAAAATAACAGGTTTTTTAGCATCTTTGATTAGCTTAACAACATTGTGTAGCTGTTTTACATTCGGGCTGTAAGTAGGTTTGTAAGACTTGAGATTAACTTTTTTGGATGCCTTGTAATCGATCGTATTGACGCTTACATTTTTAGGAATATCCACCAAAACAGGTCCCGGGCGGCCGGAACTTGCGATCAAAAAAGCCTCCTTGATAATCCTGGCAAGATCCTCAGTACGTTTAACCAGGTAATTGTGTTTGGTGATCGGTCTGGTTATCCCGACGGTGTCGACTTCCTGAAAGGCATCATTTCCGATAAGATGTGTCGGAACCTGCCCGGTAAATATTACAACGGGAATGGAATCCATATAAGCAGACGCAATGCCGGTTACGGCGTTGGTTGCGCCTGGCCCGGATGTTACCAGGCATAAACCGCACACGCCTCCTGGCGAACCAGGATATGCTTGATATCGGTTTTATCAAGTTCATCAAAGATGTCGATGACCACACCGCCCGGATATCCAAAGATCGTATCAACACCTTCCTCTTTCAGGACCTTCATCATGATTTGTGCGCCTGTTAGTTTCATGTCTCTTCCTTCCATTTTCCAATTGAATTTTTCTGTTCTACCAATGACTAATGACTACTCACAACCTTCCATTATTTTACGACGGCTCCTTCACTGGCAGATGAAACCATGCGTGCATACCGGGCCATATATCCATGGGTTATCTTGGGTTGCGGAGGAGACCATTTTGATAATCGGTCTTTGATTTCTTGATCAGAAACCTTTAACGCTAACTTTTTTGCAGGAATATCAATGGCAATTCGGTCTCCTTCCTGAACA
>JAFDBA010000242.1 GCA_019313505.1 Deltaproteobacteria bacterium | reverse complement strand
TCTTTGTTCCAGCGAGTCTGAGACGAAGGGATCGAAATAACCGGAGCACATCCCCAAACGATAAATCCCAGTCCTCCTATGCAAAATATCAACAATGATTTAAAATTGTTTGACAAAATCTTTAACTCCATTGATCATATGTCGGAATCGAGGCCACCGATGAATCGAACAATAATCCAAAGGAACATTATCAGCCAAAAAATATTCTTCTACCTGGTGTGGGCATCTGTTTTTTATGGCGAGTTGTCCGCTTTCGGAACAGACCGTCCGTTTAACCACTCCGGGAGACACTTTAAACCAATTCCCTGACACAAACTGTGGCAAGGTGCTGATGAGTTCCGCCCAAATCGGTAAGGCTGCCCTGGCGCCGGAAGCATGAATGGAAGAGCCGTCATCGAATCCCACCCATACCAACGCAAGAATATCCGGTGTATACCCCACAAACCAGGCGTCTTTATATTCATTAGTTGTACCGGTTTTACCTCCAACCGGAAATAATATACCCATATCCTTTAAGGACCGGGCGGTTCCCTCATCAACCACACTCCGAAGCATAGAACTTATTATAAAGGCTTTGGCAGGAGAGATTATCCGTTTGATACTCGTGTGCCTTTGCTCAAGAACTTTTCCATTCTCGTCCAGGACCTCTTTCAAAGACAACGGGAATGGCAATACACCATCTGCAGCAAAAGCACAATAAGCACGTGCCAAATTCAAGGGAGTTACCTCATATGCTCCGAGGGAAAGGGACGGATAAGGATTAGGAGGTATGGAAAAACCGAATAAATTCGCCGTGGCGGCTATGTGATCAAGACCAACGCGCATGGCCAAATCAACGGTGGCCAGATTGATCGATTTTGCCAGTGCGTTTCTTACACTGATTTTTTCTTCCGGAACAGGCGCATAATTTTTCGGTTCCCATACGTTTCCATCTACCTCATAGGTTTCTGGCTTGTTCGACAGTATTGAAGCAGGAGTAAATTTATCCAATCCGCTAACGTACACAAAAGGCTTGAAAGCACTTCCCGGCTGCCGCCGTGCCTGTGTAATTCGATTAAACTGGCTTACACTGTAATTACGGCCTCCCACAATGGCCAGTATATAGCCAGTCTTTGGCTGCATAACTATGACAGCACCCTGGAGTTTTTTTGTGGGATCTTGGCGATTTAATGTAATATTTGATTTTTCTAACCGTATTAATCCCTTTTGCAGTGCCCTTTCCGCTGCCACCTGAACCTGTGTATTAAGCGTCGTGTAAATGGAAAGTCCAAGACTCGACAGATCCTGTGGAGAATAGAGCATTGTAAGCTGATAGGCCAGATAGTCTATAAAATAGGGGGCCTTTTTACCGTATGACTCATAACCTACCGCCTTTACTGGTGAAAGCAAAGCTATCCCAAGTTCTTCATCGGAGATCCATCCCTTATCTTTCATAGCATAAAGCACCAGGTTTCTCCTTTTCTTACAACGTCTTTTGTCAACATAAGGAGAATAATAATTGGGACCTCTGATAAGACAGGCTATTGTTGCGCCCTCAATCAGTGAAATCTCTTCAACAGGTTTATCGAAGTAAAAAAAAGACGCTTCACCAATACCGTTGATGGCTTCTGACGCCTTCTGCCCCAGGTAGATTTCATTCAAATAAATTTCCAGTATTTCATTCTTCTCGTACATAATCTCCATGGTAAGAGACATGAAAAGTTCTTTCAGTTTACGGAAAAATGTTCTTTCGGGTGTAAGAAAATAGTTTTTGGCCAGTTGCTGGGTGATGGTAGACCCGCCCTGACGTATGGAAATGTGACGCAGATTGGTATAAAGCGCTCTCAGTATTCCCAGGGGATCAAGACCCCTGTGTTGATAAAACCGACTGTCCTCCGCAGCCAAAATGGCGTATATGACATGCTGAGGGACCTGATTTATAGAAATCAGCCGCCGCCGTTCTCGATTATGACCGAAAAAGAGCATCACCTCTTCGGGTTCAAGCTCCAAAATTGGTATTGGTTCACCATTATTTAAATTTATTACCGATTCTATCAGATCCTCCACAAACCTTATTTTCACACACATCCCCTCCCTGCGTCGAGAAGGCACCTCAAGATCATGTAGAAAAAGCTCCACTGAAGCTGCAAGGGCGCGAAACTCACCCTTGCTGTTTGGTTCATGGGAAACCCCCCTGTAGCCGAGGCGACGAAGTTTTTCATAAAAAAGCGTTCGATTTATCTTTTGCCCCGGGTACAGTATGGTGACATCGGAAAAAACCCTCGATGGAATACTCCATCGACGGGCTGAAAATCGTTCATCGATGTGAGATGAAAGATACAAGCAGTAAAGCATTATACCTCCACCCATAATCAGAACTGCAGGCAGGAGCCACTTAAACATCCACCTTAATTTAACACTTATGGATCGTTTTTTCTTTATCATTTATAGCTTCATGAAGTTGGAAGCAATCTTCCTTGATAGGATTTCGCAGGATGTTTCTGTTAGAGCTTTTTGGCAAGCAAAGGGAAGGCGTTAGATTCTATCTTTGCCGCTTCTTATTTGTTTGACGGAACGGTCGAGTAGGCCAAAGGAACCTCCCCTTTGGCCTCTCACAGAACCGTACGTGAAACTCTCGCTTCATACGGCTCCTCCTGTCCACCTTTTCATCAATCCCTTGGGTGCCAACC
>JAFDBA010000079.1 GCA_019313505.1 Deltaproteobacteria bacterium | reverse complement strand
AGAAGCGCTCCGATCCGCACCGCGCCAGATCGCCCTGTATGACCAGCACGGTAATAAAGCCATGCCCCTGGTGGATGAAAACCCGTTTTACGGCACAGGCTCGGATACTACCTTTACTCTAGATCTGGAAACCGGAGAGCGGCGCAGATGTGTCCTTGCGGACACCGCCAATTTTGCTAAACTTGTTGACGGTCTCGAAAACATCTCTTTTGCCATGTCCATGGGGAATCCCGACGATGTTTCCAAAGTCGATTATATTTACGTTTACGCGTTTGCTGAAATGGTTAAAAATACCAACAAGCCGATCGTGTTTATCGCCGACCGCGGCGAAGACATCGCTAAAATTCACGAAATTGCCTGCATGGTCGCCGGGGGCGAAGACCAACTGCGCCAAAAACCGTTTCTTTTGAATTATTCGGAAGCCATCAGCCCGTTGGGTTTTCCCGAACATGTCATGGACAGGCTTCTTTTTTGCGCCCGTAAAGGGATTCCTATTTGCTTCCCATCCGGTTCAAATGCCGGCGGCGGCGCGCCGGTAACCCTTGCCGGGGCCATGGCCATGGGAATTGCTGAAAACCTGGCGGGGCTGATTGTGCACCAGCTTGCCGCTAAAGGGGCGCCATTTCTTTTCGGCCCCAACGTCAGCGCCCTTGACATGAAGTCCGCCGTTGTATCCTATGGTTGCCCTGAATGGAGCCTGACACAGGCGGCTTTAGCGGATATGCGTGACGAAATATACGGTCTCCCCATTTGGTCCTTTGCCGGGGCATCGGATGCTAAAGTGGTGGATGCCCAAGCCGGCGCCGAAGCCATGTTTTCGATTATTACCGCCATGCTCTCCCGTTGCAATCTTATCCATGATAACGGATATATCGAGTATGGCAGCACGTCCTCCCTTGAAATGGTCACCATTGCCAATGAATTGGTTGCCATGGCGCGGTTTTTCACCTGCGGTATTCCGGTAAATGACACCACCCTGGCTCTGGACGCACTGGAAAGGGTTAAAAACGCAGGCCCCCAGGCATTCTTTTTAATGGACGACCACACTTTTGAGAACTTTGAGCAGGCGCTTTTTATTCCCAAGCTTCTGGACCGCAGCCGCTACGATACCTGGGAAGCTGAAGGGTCAAAAGATCTTTACACACGCAGTAATGAGGAGGCCAAACGGATTCTGGCCGAACATCAGGTAACGCCCAAAGATGACGGTGTATTAAAAGAGATCGACGACCTTTTAAACGCTTTATAAACTTTGATATTCTCGAAAAAGGGATCGAATTGCTCACTCGCGCTGAAATCGACAAAATCGACCGGGCCGGACGCAGAATACTAAAACGTGTAGGGGTTAAGATACTCGACCGCCACACCCTAAAGATGCTCAAAATTGCCGGAGCCAGTGTCGATCTCAAGGCTGATCGAGTCTGTTTTTCCGGAAAATGGCTTGACAAAATGATTGCAAAGGCCCCGAAGCAATTCACCCTCTACTCCCGCGACGGTAAAAATGATTTGCACCTAGGATCGGGCAATGTTTATTTTGGTAATGGCGGCCGTGTATTTCAGATTCTGGATATGAGCACCGGGGGGTTCCGCCCGACCATCCTAAAAGACGTGGTCAACACCGCACAACTTGTCGATCGTCTCGACAACATCCGATTTTACATTATTGCCTGTCAGGCCCATGATCTGAATGCCGAGTTCTATCATCTGAATGATTTTTTTCACGCCTTCAGCCATACGACCAAGCATGTCATGGGCGGATGTGACACACTGGAGGGTGTCAGGCAATTGTGGCAACTGGCCACATTTATGGCAGGCGGGGAAGAACAGCTAAAAGAACGCCCCTTTGTTTCCGTGATCACCAATCCTATAAGCCCGCTGACCTTAGACGCCAACACACTGCAAATATTAGAGTTTTGTGCCTTAAACGGCATTCCGGCCACCTGCGCTCCGGCTCCTATTGCAGGCGCTACTTCCCCGGCGACCCTGGCCGGCACCCTTGCCCAGTTGCATGCGGAGGCCTTGGCTGGCGTTGCAATTGCTCAAGTATTTAGCCCCGGCGCCCGGGTGCTGTACGGTGCCATTCCAACCGCTATGGACTTGCGTACCATGGATCTTAGCATGGGCTCGGTTGAAACCGCCATGTTGAATGCCTGCGCCGTCCATTTGGCAAAACGTTACAAACTGCCGATTTATGCGTCGGCAGGGGTGACGGATGCCAAAATACCCGACATTCAGTCAGGCTTTGAAAAGGGAGTATCGTATTTGCTGGTGGCAATGGCCGGAGCCGATTATATCCATCTGGCCGCCGGAATACTGGATTCCGGCAACTCGATCTCCTACGAACAATTCATCATTGACAATGAGATCCTGGGGATGGTCCATCGATTGATCAACGGCGTTGACGTAGACAAAGAAACCCTCGCCGTTGACATTATCGAAAACGTGGGGCCCGGCGGCAACTATGTTACGGAAGAGCACACGGTGAAGCATATGTTCAGCCAGTTCTTTTACCCCTCGCTTGCTATTCGCATGAATTTCGACCGCTGGCAGGAGCAAGGCAAGCCTACACCGCTGACCAATGCCCATGAGCTGGCTCGAACATGGCTCGAAGAAGCCGAACCTGTATTGAGTCTTGAAAAATTAATGGAAATCAAAAGCAAATTCCCAGAAATTGTAAATACATAACTCAAACGGGGAAATCAATATGTCTATTCGCATCATTGCATGTGGTGTCTTTCGTGATGCACTCAGGCAAATTGAACCGCAGCGTTTTCACCAAAATATCGCCATCACCTTTATCAATCCTTATCTGCATAATTATCCCCAAAAGCTGAAAGAGGAAATACTGTACCAAATCCATCTGGCTAAAAAAGCAGGGGACGAAATTTTGTGTTTGTATGGAAGGTGTTATCCGGATCTGGACGACCATCTTTATGAAATGGGCATTCCCAGAGTTCCGGGTGAGCACTGTTATGAGATTTTACTGGGAAGCAGACGTTTCCACGCTATTATTGATGAAGAAGCCGGGACGTATTTTGTTGAAAAGGACCTTATTTTGAACTTTTCCGAATATTGCATCCAACCGCTGGAACTTGATGACCCCCTGATGCTGGAAACTTGTTTTCAATACTACAAAAGGCTGGCCTACATTCGGCAGTCGCTTGACCCTGACACCATTATGCCGAATGTCCACGATATATCACGATTTTTGAAGCTAAAACAAATGGTGATCGACGCTGATTATTCGGAGTTAACAGCAAACCTGCTCAGACTGTGTAGGGAGGGACACTAATTTTTAAAGTCTCTGATAGGAGCAACTTTTATGAAAAACTTGGTGAGAATGAAAATCCTTATCGTAGACGATGATCCTGGCATTCAAAAATTGATCAAGAATATGCTCGCTAAGGACGGTTATAAGAATATTCAGATTGCCGGTTCAGGAGAAGAGGCGCTGGAGATGATGAAAAAGACTCCTCCTGATCTTGTGGTGCTTGACATTCAATTGCCGGGAATGAAGGGTTATGAAGTATCACAGAAGATGAGAGCGAACAAAAGCACTGCCCATATACCTATCTTGATGATGACAGGTGGAAACATAGATAAAGATAAAGCGCTTGAAAAAAGTTTCAGAGCCGGTGTCACCGATTTTATCACCAAACCGATAAAGATGATCGAGTTCACGGCCCGAGTAAAAGCGGCTTTGACGATCAAGAAGAATTACAATCTCATGCAAAAGGAGCCAAATAAACGAAAGCTGTCTAAAAAGGTAACAAAAAAAAAGGTGTGGCTGAATATTTTACCGGATGATATGTGGATTAAAGTCCAGCGGGGCATGACCGTCTGGAATGCACTTCAGAATACGGAAATAGAATTGGAAGGGGATTGTGGCGGTCTCGGTAAATGCGGGAAGTGCAAAATCAGGGTGATTACCCCCCTTGGCAAGCCTTCAGAAGAAACTTTAGAACTTTTAGATCCTGATGAATTGGAGCGAGGAATTCGTTTGGCATGTCAGACCAAAATTTTAAGAAACCTTGCGATTTATACCGAAGAACTGGATGATGAAACGGAATTTTTTCAGATTCTAAAACATGGACATATGCCTGCGGTAGAGCTTGACCCCCTTATTGAAAGACGTCAGGTAAGTATTCCGCCGCCAAGCCTTGAAAACTCTCTTTCCGACGTTCAGCGCATTAGAGATGCGTTAAGCCCTGAATTTCATGACTTAAAGACGACCTATCGCTGCCTTTCTCACCTTTATAAAAACTTAAGGACCACCAATTTCGACGGAGCGGCAATTATCCACAACAACTGCTTGCTGGAATGGCAGCCCCGAGATAGTATTGGCGGCGTATTCGGTCTGATATTTGATCTGGGAACCAGCACATTGGTGGGCAAACTGGTGAACCTGATTGAAGGCCAGGAAGTTGCGGTAATTTCCAGATTCAATTCGCAACGAAAATACGGGGCCGACGTTATCAGCCGCATTCAATATATAAAAGGAAGCCCAAAACGTCTGGTGCATTTGCAAAAACTTTTGGTAAAAGATCTGAACCTCATTACCAAACGCCTGCTTGAATCCTTTAGGCTAAAACTGAAAGATATCCTGGTTGCGGTCGTTGCGGGCAACACCACCATGCAGCATTTTATGCTGAGTCTGGACCCTAGCGGAATTGCCGAAGCCCCGTTTACTCCTTTAATCACCGAAGGGATGACCTTTATGGCCCGGGATGTGGGCCTCAGATTGCACCCCGATGCCATGCTTTATGTGATGCCTGCCAAATCGGGATATATCGGCGGCGATCTAATTGGCTTCATTCTTTCATCCGGTGCAGCCGAGCAGGACGACAAGCTGGTACTGGGTCTGGATTTAGGAACCAACAGCGAAATTTTCCTGGGAAATAAAAACAGAATGCTTACCTGCAGTGCCGCAGCGGGTCCGGCACTGGAAGGAGCGAGAATTTCACATGGAATGATTGCCAAGGCGGGCGCTATTGAAAGCTTCCGGTTTGAAGAAAACGACATTTTCTACAATGTCATCGGGAACATAAAACCAAAAGGGCTTTGCGGCAGCGGTCTGGTAGACCTAGCTGCCTTGTTGCTGCACCATGGTATTGTAAATCCGGAAGGCCTGATCTATCCGCCCGATCAGCACAAAAAAAGAAATTCTATGACAGCAAGGGTGATTCAAACCCAAGAAAATGAAATCCATGACTTTCTTTTAGCTTCTCCCCGGGACAGCCTTGATGGCAAACCCATTGTGCTGACCCAGAAAGATATCCGAGAGTTGCAACTTGCCAAAGCCGCTATAGCTTCCGGCATTAAAATCCTTTTAAAAACAATGGGGGCAGGCATTGAAGATATCGATGATATCTATTTGGCCGGCGCTTTAGGCAACTATGTCCATCCTTTCAGCGCCATGCGCATCGGTCTGCTGCCCAAGGTAAACCCGGCAAAAATAATATCTCTCGGTAATGCAGCGGCAACCGGCGCAAACATGATCCTTTTATCAAAACATTACTGGGAAAGATCCGCTGAAATTGCAGCAGATCTGGAACACCTGGAACTGTCAGGGCATGCCGATTTTTTCGACAGCTTTATTGAAGAAATGAATTTTCCAACTGAAAATTTGTGGTAATAATTCAGCTATCGGCAAGTTTTTCAGCGAAGGCTTTATGTTTCAGCGGAACAGAATTTATCTAAGAAGGAGTAATCATTAGCAATAAAAAAGAATCTCTAATCGAACGACTGGAAAAGGGTGTCGTCTTGGTGGCTGAAGGTTATATCTTTGAGTTGGAAAGAAGGGGATATTTAAAGGCCGGACCTTTTGTGCCGGAAGTTGTTTTAGAACATCCGGAGGCAGTCAAGGAACTACATTACGAATTTTTAATGGCAGGTTCTGATGTAATGGTGATCACACGGATTTGATCCTGCTTCATTTCTTGTGCTCACTCCAACGTCTATCAAGGCGGATTGATGTTACGTTTTACTGCAATGGAGCACAACTGTCTAAATTTTTGAGATATCTAAATCTTACCTCAAAACACAATCCACTTATTACAAAACCGGACTGCGGCCACACAACACAATATATTGTATAAGCACCGATCCTAATTTTTTCGTAGGGAATTTAAGGTGTCTGCCTTAAACCTGAAATCCCGGCCATTCTGATGATGGTATCGATTTCGATTCGAAATCAACAACTCGGAACTTGCAGTTATTGCTATTTAAGGAGATCCAGCAGGCGGTTTGTCCCTCTGCTGAGTGTCTATTCTGGAATAATGATTCATATTTTTGTTCTTGAGGAAAAAACCAATATGATGTAACTCACAGAATATGATCGCCATTACCCCTACAATTGCAATTAGTGAAAATGAGATCAAACTGGATTTTATACGATCATCAGGCCCAGGGGGACAGAATGTCAATAAGGTTGCCACGGCTGTTCAGCTTCGCTTTGATGTGAGAAACTCTCCATCTCTTTCCCATGATGTTCGCACCCGTTTGGTTCGCCTTGCAGGGAGGAAAATCACGGAACACGGAATTCTTATTATACAGGCCAGGCGATTTCGAAAACAGGAACGTAACCGACAGGATGCAATTGATCGCCTGATAAATTTAATCCGAAAAGCATCCGAAAAACCTAAAGCTCGCATTAAAACCAAACCGACCAGGGCGGCAAAAAAACGGATGCTGGCGGCAAAACAGCACCGAAGTAAAATAAAGCGTATGAGACGGTTGGTTTCAATTTCCGAAGATTGATGACTTTGTAAATAAAACGCCAATCAGGACTGCATTGTCACGTAAAGTGGATTTTAACGGAAAGTTTGCATTATGAAAAGAATTGAAGATGTTACACTTCTTTATGAAATCAGTGAAGCGCTTAATGAGCACCTGGATCTTAAAAAATCTTTATATAAGGTTCTGGACATTCTTTCCAGCTCAATGAACATGTTGCGAGGAACCATAACAATTTTACATCCCCTCCGTGATGAAATCCACATAGAAGTGGCCCACGGTCTTTCCAAAAGCGCGATGCAAAAAGGAAAATATAAATTAGGCGAGGGAATTACCGGTCGGGTCATTCAGACCGGCAGGGCTGTCGCAATACCAAAAATTAGCGAGGAGCCGCTGTTTCTTGACCGGACAGCTTCCAGAAAGGCCAAACAGGAGCAGGAACTATCCTTTATTTGTGTGCCTGTAAAAAAGGGAAACCAGGTAATCGGAGCATTTAGTGTTGATAAGCCCTATAATAAATCCTATTCCCTGAAAGATGGGGAAAAACTTATGTCTGTAATTGCCACCATGGTTGCAAGACATGTTATCAATCTGGAAACCATCCGTCTGGAAAAGGAGCATTTAAGAGAAGAAAATATAAGACTCAGAAGCGAACTGGAAAATCGATATCGTATTACCGATATTATCGGCAACAGCAACAAAATGCGTGAAGTCTATCAAATGATTTCTCAGGTTTCCAAAAGTAAGGCTACGGTGCTTATTCGCGGCGAAAGCGGTACCGGCAAGGAACTTGTTGCCAACTCTATACATTACAACAGTCTCAGGCCCAAAGGGCCTTTTGTTAAAGTAAATTGTGCGGCACTACCGGTCAATCTTATTGAAAGCGAGTTGTTCGGGCATGAAAAGGGCTCTTTTACAGGTGCAATCAAGCAAAAACTGGGCAAATTCGAACTGGCCAATAAGGGGACCATATTTTTAGATGAGATAGGATCTGTGGATCTTAACGTTCAGATAAAGCTTTTACGGATCCTGCAGGAAAAAGAATTTGAACGGGTTGGAGGATACAAGACCATAAAAACGGATGTTCGAATTGTTGCCGCCACCAGCAAAAACCTGGAACAGGCTGTTGAAGATGAAATTTTCAGGGGTGATCTTTACTATAGACTTAATGTTTTTCCAATTTATATGCCGCCGTTAAGGGAACGAAAGACCGATATTCTGCTTTTGGCCGACCATTTCCTGGAGAAATATGCAAAGGAAAATCATAAAAATATACGGCGGTTTTCCACACCGGCAATAGATATGCTCATGGATTATCATTGGCCGGGCAATGTCAGAGAACTTGAAAATTGTATCGAACGAGCCGTGCTTTTGTGTGAAGAAGGGGTCATCCATAGCTACCATCTCCCGCCCACATTACAAACCGGTACGGAATCGGATACATTGCCGGATTTATCCCTGGAGAATGCAGTAGCAAATCTCGAAAAAGAGATGATTATCGACGCACTTAAAAATACGAGGGGAAATATTACGTTAGCGGCCCAAATACTTAAAACCACTGTGCGCAAGTTTTCTTACAAAGCCAATCAACACAGTATCGACTATCGCCATTATCGTTAAGGATTAACGGTTCAGAGGTTCATAGTTCAGGAAATAATAGTTAATAAACAACGGTTAATAATTAACAATTGATTATTGATTATTAGATCAGGGTTCAAAGGTTATAAAAATGTCCACAGCCCGCTGAGTGAGCTCTCAGTGGGCTGTGAGTTGTTAAAGAAAGCGGCTATATGTCGAAATAAAGGAAAAATTCGTGGGGGTGCGGACGAAGTTTTACTTCGTTCACCTCGTTTTCGATTTTATATTCAATCCATTTTTCGATAACATCTTTGGTAAAGACATCCCCTTTCAACAGAAACTCGTGATCTTCCTGCAAAGCTACAAGTGCTTCATCCAAAGATCCGGGTGCGGAAGGTATTTCCGCCAGTTCTTCCGGCGGAAGTCCGTAGATATCTTTGTCCAATGGTTCGCCCGGATCAATCTTGTTTTCAATGCCGTCTATTACGGCCATAAGTATGGCGGAAAACGCCAGGTAACCGTTGCAGGAGGGATCCGGTGTTCTGAACTCAATCCGCTTGGTCTTAGGCGACGCCGAGTACATGGGAATCCGGATGGCCGCACTGCGGTTCCGGCTGGAGTACGCCAGATTTACCGGGGCCTCGAAACCAGGAACCAGTCGTTTATATGAGTTGGTGGTCGGATTGGTAATAGCGCACAGTGCACTGCAATGTTTCAGTATTCCGCCGATAGCATATAGGGCCTCTTGTGAAACCCCGGCATATTTATCCCCGGCAAACAGAGGGTTCCCGTCTTTCCAGATACTGCAATGAGTGTGCATTCCGGTACCATTATCTTGAAAAAGAGGCTTGGGCATAAACGTTACGACGCGGTTATGTTTGTAAGCCACATTCTTGAGCACGTATTTGAACCACGCCAACTGGTCACCCATTTGGATAAGCGGCTTAAACCGCATGTCGATCTCGCCCTGTCCGGCAGTTGCAACCTCATGGTGCTGACATTCAACATCTATTCCCAGCCCTTCTAACGTCAAAAGCATTTCAGTTCGAATATCCTGAAACTTGTCCATGGGTGGAACCGGGAAATACCCCTCTTTGTGTCGCGGTTTGTAACCAAGATTGGGGCATTCCTCTCTTCCGCTGTTCCAAATCCCTTCAACTGAA
>JAFDBA010000078.1 GCA_019313505.1 Deltaproteobacteria bacterium | reverse complement strand
ACTGGCTTTAATAGAAATCTCTACTCGCAAACGCAATAAGTTGGGGGTAACTACAGATTTGGACCCCATTTAACATCTTGTTATTATTAATTTAAATAAGTATTGAACAGGCTCAAATTACAAAATAACAATATTATCTGTGTATACCTGCACGCTTGTGCCTTGCATGGCAGGCGGGTCTAGGAAAATTTGTGTCCTATTTAACTTGTTTCCAATTAGATCAATCCGTGATAGTGAATCTTACCGTATGAAAAATATTTCCTTTCTGATCGGTGATTTCAACTCGCCAGGGGCCTTTATCAGTTTCTCGAAGCTGAATACTGCTGTAGGATGCCCAGCGGGGGGGCTGAAGTGTCAGCCTTTTTTTTGTGCTCGGTTTATCTTTGTGAAACCATTTGTGGTAGATAAAAGTTTCTTTGGGTACCGGGTCGAATGAAGTAAAACAGGAAACTTTTCCGATTTTAATGGAAAAAACAACGCTCCGGTTTTTAGGTGTAAAGTCTTTTATTTCTTCACACATTACCGCATAATCCAGGACCGGCTTTTTTGAATCCCGGGTGAGAAGAGAATCTTGATTGTTTTGCGGCAATACCTGTGAAGCAAGCAAAAAAATGCAACAAATCAGAACAAATATAAATATGTTAAGTTTATATTTTTTGCTCATGTGATTCGGCCCCGTTGTTTTATGAAGATAATATGATGCTAAAATTCAAAATATCTGATATGCAGATTTTTTCAAGTAAAAACATTGCGAATGGAGGTTGGATCATACCATTTTCTTGATTTTTACCAAAAAGTTGTTATCATTTAACATCGAACAGGGTCAAAAAAGCCCTGCTGCAGAAAATGTCATTGTGGTTTAGCGCACCATTTATTAGAAGCTAAATCAAAAATAGTAGATTACGCTCAAGGGTAAGGCGTGATGGAACGCAGCCATTGGGAGTTAGATGCATTTTTGAGATGGCTTATAAAGAAAAAGGGAATCCCATGGATTATGATGGCGTGCCCTTAGCAGTTTGATTGTGAGATCTAATCAATAAATTTAACCGACAAAACAAAAAGGGCACTCCCCTTCATAGGCGCGCCTCTCGTAAAAAAGGAAAGAAGATCCGACGGAGCGAGAATGTACCGTCAGCATCTGTCGGCGAGGCACTGAAAGCGAGATGGGATGTTTCACAGTTCAAGGTGCCGCCGGCTGAAGGCAAGACGCGGTTTCACGATTTCAATCTTCCCAACCCGCTGCTTCATGCCATCAGCGATCTTGGCTTCGAGTACTGTACACCGATCCAGGCCGAAATCCTTCCCAGCACTCTGTCAGGCAAGGATGCCAGCGGCCGGGCCCAGACCGGAACGGGGAAAACGGCTGTATTCCTGATCACCGTCATCACCCGGATGCTGAATAACCCAATCCAGGATAAACGAAAACCCGGGACGCCCCGGATTCTGGTTTTAGCCCCCACCCGGGAGTTGGTTCTCCAAATCTCCGAGGAAGCCCGTCATCTTTCCAAGTACACGGATCTTCAAACCATTTCCGTGTTTGGTGGCATGGATTATAAAAAGCAGATAAAGCAACTTTCCGCCGATCCGGTGGATATTGTCGTTGCAACACCCGGGAGGCTCCTCGACTTTCAGCGCCGCCGGGATATCACCCTGAAAAAGATCGAGGTGCTGATCATAGACGAGGCCGACCGGATGCTCGACATGGGTTTTATCCCCGATGTGCGAAAGATTATCTACAGCACTCCGGCAAAAGACAAGCGTCAGACGCTGCTCTTCAGTGCGACGCTGACCGGTGAAATCACTCGACTCGCCTCCCAATGGACCCGTAACTCTGTAACCGTGGAAATCGAACCGGAACAGATCGCGGTGGAGACGGTGGAGCAGGTCGTCTATATCGTGACCACCATCGATAAATTTGCACTCCTGTTCAACATCATCCATCGACAGAATCTCAAACGGGCCCTGATTTTCTGCAACAGGCGTGACGAAGTGAGAAGGCTCGAAAAGATGTTGACCCGCCACGGCATCAACTGTTCGACGCTCTCCGGTGATATTCCCCAAAAGAAGCGGATTAGTCGCCTCGAGGCCTTCAAGACCGGAAAGATCCGGGTTCTGGTGGCAACGGATGTGGCCGGCCGCGGTATCCACATCGAAGGAATGGATCACGTCATTAATTTCATGCTGCCCCATGATCCGGAAGATTACGTCCACCGGATCGGGCGCACCGGCCGGGCGGGTGCCACCGGTACCTCTGTCAGTTTCGCCGATGAGAAGGACGCCTTCTACATTCCCGCCATTGAGGCGTTCATCGAACAGAAACTGAGCTGCATCGAGCCCAAGGAAGAATGGCTCACCATGCCTAAGCCTATCCCCGTGAGGAAAAAACGCAGGTCTCCCCGCAGAAGGACACCCATCCCCACCGCACAAAGGAAATCCAGGCGTACTTAACATTTCAAGTTTATTTTGCCCCTGATCCTGAACAAACTCTCTCAATTATGGATGGACACTATCTAAATCATAAAATATATAAAAGATGTAATAATAATTGTGGTGGCTATTTCATAATATCCAACCTTGTGGAATGTGGTTCGGCCCATATCATCTTGTTGATATTACAGCTAATCACTTCACTATCCCTTGCGCAGGCGGATTGCCTCAGGCGTAACCTCCACCAGTTCGTCCTCATTGATATATGAAATACATTCTTCAAGGCTCATCTTTGTCGGAGGTGTTAGAATTACATTTTCATCCGATCCTGAGGCACGCATGTTCGTCAATTTTTTTCCTTTTGCAGGGTTGACTACCAGGTCCTGCGGCCTGCAGTGTTCTCCGATTATCTGACCGCTATAAACCCTGGTTCCAGGCCCATAAAAGAGCCTTCCCCGGCCCTGAAGGTTAAACAGGGCATAGGCCACGGTTGTGCAGGATTCCTTGACCACCAGGACGCCTCTATTACGGTTTCGAATTTCACCTGCAAAAGGCCCGTATTCCAGAAAGACATAATTCATAATCCCCATGCCTTTTGTGTCCGTTAAAAACTGTGACCGGAATCCGAGAAGGCCACGTGTAGGAATCTTGTAAATCAGACGGGCCATCCCATTGTCATGGTTCATCGTCATCAACTTACCCTTAAGCTCTCCCAGTTTTTCAATGACTGTGCCCATGTACTGTTTGTCAACGTCGATCGTCAGTTCTTCAAAGGGTTCAAGTCGTATGCCGTTTTCTTCTTTGACAATGACCTGAGGCCTTGTAACCTGGAATTCATATCCCTCACGCCGCATTTTCTCGATGAAGATCGAAATGTGCAGTTCTCCCCTGCCCGAGACCTTGAAACCCCTGCCGCCATCCAGTTCTTCGACCAGAAGGGCTGCATCGGAGAGCGCCTCCCTTTTCAGCCTCTCCGTGAGATGACTTGAAGTACAGTATGTGCCTTCAGTTCCGGCAAAGGGTGAATCATTTGGAATAAAATCGGTGGAAATAGTGCAAGGGTCGATTTCCATGGGAGGAAGGGGGACAGGCTTGTCCGGGTCGGTGTAAGTTACACCCAGCGTGACATCATCCATCCCTGCAACGGCAACTATTTCGCCAACCCCGGCGATATCTGTGGCAACTTTCTTGTTCCCTTCGAAGCGGTACACCTTACTGATGCGAGCCGGGACGAGCGCTCCGTCACGCCGGGCCATGACAATTTCTTTGTTGATATTTAATGTTCCACCCGTTATCTTTCCGATCCCCAATCGCCCAAGATAGGGAGAATAGTCAATAGAACTCACCAGCATCTGAAGCGGTGACCGCGGATTCCCTGCAGGCGCAGGTATATGTGTAATGATCTTTTCAAAAAGGGGATCCATGGACAATTCTTTGCCTGTAGCTTCGGAGAGGATATAACCTTTCTTTGCAGAGGCAAAAACAACCGGAAAGTCAAGGATGTGATCCGGTGCGTTCAGCTTGACAAAGAGATCAAAGACCTGATCGACGGCCCATTCCGGCCGGGCCGCAGGTTTGTCTATCTTGTTTATGACAACAATAATGGGAAGTTCCAGCGCAAGAGATTTCTTGAGCACAAAATAGGTCTGTGGCATTGGACCTTCCTGGGCATCAACGAGCAAAACGGCCCCATCGGCCATCCTCAGGACCCGTTCAACCTGACCGCCAAAATCGGCATGACCGGGAGTGTCTATGATATTGATCCGATAGCCCTTGTAACGAAATGAGGCGTTCTTGGATGTAATCGTAATACCCCGTTCCCGTTCCAGGTCCATTGAGTCCATAAAGCGTTCAGCCACGTGCTCATTTTCCCGGAACATCCCGCTCTGCTTGAACATCTGGTCTACAAGCGTTGTTTTTCCATGATCAACATGTGCGATAATAGCAATATTTCTGATATTGTTTTGATCCATTTTAATACATAACCAAACGACCGGAATTTGAACGATTATTTTTCTAAACCCTCTTGTAAAGCTCAATAATATCACAATGTCAAGACAAAATAACAGGGAACATTCGAAGCAAAAATAATAGGGGAGATCGGGAATTGCAATTCTTAAAACATACCTATGGGCGGCGCTTCCTCCGGATCAATATATACATCCAGTAAAGTTGGGCCATTGCGCCGACACAACGCTTGATAGTCGATTTGGTCAAAATCTTTAGGATCTCGAATTTTGTGAGCATTTGACCCGGTTGCCTCAGCCATCAGGCAAAAATCGACCGCCGGAATCTCAAAATCAATAGGTTCCGTACCTGCCATGCGATGTGCGTGCCGGATCAACCCATACCCTCGGTCATTCAATACCACAAAAATTACCGGCAACCCTTCTGCCACCGCTACGGTGATTTCCTGTCCACTCATTAAAAAGCAGCCGTCACCCGTAAAACATACCACGGGGGTATTTCGTGTGCCCAAGGCCATCCCGACCGATGCGCCGATAGCCCAACCCATGGAGGCAAATCCTAACGATAAATGATAGTTTTCGGGACGGTGATGGAAAAAATAGTGGATTGACCAAGGTACGCTGTTACTATTATCGATTAAAAAACGAGTTTCAGGGGGAAAACGCTGTATGATTTCACAAATCAGTCGCTGTGGTTTGATGAGTGGCGAAGTGTTTTCCCGTCGGCAACTCTTTGGTGCTTGGACTTCAATTTGATTGGGCACATATGGGGATTCTTTTAGATGATCCGAATATGATTGTGGGGCTACATCTTTTTTTGTCACCTTGTTCGTTAGAGACAGTTTGGCCTCCCGTTTTAGTGTTTCGAATCGTGAGACTAATTCCTTAAATATAGTGCTGATTGTTCCATAAACGTGAAGACGTGCCATGGGAGAACGGCTAAAATTGGTCCTTTCATTATGGATATGTACCAGCATGTCATTCAGCAAGACGGAATCCCACCCACTTGTTGACCATTCGTTTAAATTGGTACCTACAGCCAGTATGAGATCAACGGATTCATCCGTCAGTGCATTACGGGCCGTTTTATGTCCGGCAAAGCCGAAAACGCCGCGAGCCAGCGGGTGATAAGGATTGATCCAGGATTTTCCACGTTGTGTTGTGACAATCAGTGCGCCAATAAGTTCCGCAAATTTAATGATCTCTTGGGCAGCGCCCGCGCAATCATGGCCTATAAATAACACCACTTTCCGATTTTGGCTTAAAACATTGTTCAATTCCTGACAGAGTTTTTCCAGTGCTGCATTATCCACCTCTGAGGCAGGTTTGGTCAACAGGCGTTGCAAATTTGGGAAAGCGATTTGTCCACTTTTGGGAGAACGCAAAATATCAACCGGCACACTTAAATGTGCGGGGCCTTTTGGTGATTGTAAGGCTATAGTAAAAGCAGCAGCCAGTTTCTTTTCTAATTGATCAGCATGTGTAACAATCGTGTTATAACGGGTACAGTGTTTAAACATGCCCAGTATATCCGTGACATCAGCAGAGGATTCTTGAAAAGCGCCCAAGCTGAAATCGGGCAACCGGGTTTGTGCCGTGATCACGAGCAAGGGAATATGATCCGTATAAGCTGAAGCAACACCGGTAATCAGATTGGTTGCCCCGGGACCGGTGGTTGCACAGCATACACCAATTTTTCCGGTTTCACGGGCATAGCCGTCAGCCATAAATGCCCCGCCCACTTCATGACGAGCGAGAATAGTACGGGGGCCGCCCCTTGTTTCACTGCGTGCAAGAGCATCGTACAGAGGGCCAAGAGGACCGCCCGGTACGCTAAAAACATATTCTATACCAAATTGTTCCAAATAGCTGATGATTAAATCACTTAGTGTCATTATCCAACCCTGTTCCCAACAACAAACGAAGATGATTCGGTATTAAAGTCCGTTTAAAACAAGTGGTTTTGGCATCGGTTAAAATAATATCCGGCCAGTTTAAGAAATTATCCAGATTACTGTCATCATAAAATATCTTTCCACGTTCGATTTGCTTTATGATTATACGATGTAAGGCGCCGGGAGCGCCTATATTAGCTTTTCGTAACATAGAATTTCTATAATTAATTCCAATCAGCTGTCAATCAATATTCCAATGGATGCTCCTGATATCCTTATTGAAAAATTTTTCCATGGTATGTTTAAATGGCCGATGGTATATAATTCGTTCATAAAACTTTATAATATGATTTTTATTTGGACACGGATGAACACAGATTGTCAAGATTCTTTAATAATAATATCATCTGTGTTTATCTGTGAAAATCTGTGTCCTAATGTCTTTCCCTGCCAGCTTTCCTGGGTAAGGTTCGTGTCTGTATATTAATGTTTTTGGGTCATTCTTTAATTTCACTATCCCTGCAATACTCTTGAATAAGGCCGAGAAAAATCGATCCGTATTTTTCGCGTTTTACAATGCCCACACCATGAATATCCAGCAGGTTTTCCATGGTTTGAGGGAAATATGCAGCCATTTCAATCAAGGTTCTATCTGAAAAAATTACATAAGGGGGAATTCCAGCGTGATCAGCAAGATTTTTTCTCTTTTTTCGCAGGATTTCAAACAGATCTTTATCGTGATCCGGTGTGGTTTTTATTTTAGATTCTTCTTCAATATCCTTATCGTTATATTCCTTTTTTAAATGACCCAGAACCGTTTCTTTGTTTTGAAAAACATCCCACGCTTTATCTGCGAGCTTCAAACTTCCATATTCCATATCCTGAATCACAAGCTTTTTGTGAAGAAATTGTCGCGCCAGGAGCACCCATTCTTTTTTTGAAAGTTCCTTTCCGATTCCGTAAGTAGATAATTTGTCATGACCGAATCTTAAGACTTTTTGTGCACTTGAGCCCCGTAACACATCAATGATATGGGCCATTCCAAACATCTCACCGGTTCGCTTAACACAGGATAAGAATTTCTGGGCCGGTACGGTAAGGTCGGTAAGTTCTTTTTCTCCTTCCAGGCAGTTATCGCACATATTGCATTTTTCAATGGAATATTCTTCACCAAAATAATTGAGCAGCGGGATGCGCCGGCAGTCATTGGTTTCAACAAAGTTCAAAAATGCATTGAGGTGGATGTGCGCCACCCGTTTTTCATGCTCGTTTTTTTTGTTGATAAAATGCGTTATTTTATGAATGTCGGCATAACTGAACAACAGCATACAATGGGCCGGTAATCCGTCCCGTCCGGCTCTGCCTATTTCCTGATAATAACTTTCCATATTCTTCGGCATATCAAAATGAACAACAAATCGAACATTGGGCTTGTTGATTCCCATGCCGAAAGCGATGGTCGCCACAATAATTTGCACATCGTCCCTGATAAACAGGTTCTGGTTTTGTTTTCGATCTGTTTCGGACAGACCTGCATGATATGGGCGTACTGAAAATCCTTCATCATTTAGAACGGTATAAAGATCATCTACCTGTCGGCGGGTAAAACAGTATATGATACCTGATTGCCCAGGAAATTTGCGGATAAACTCAATGGTTTGATCCAAGGGGTTGTTTTTGGAAACAATTTGGAGAAATAAATTTTCTCGATTGAAACCGGCGACATATTCGCCTGAGTCTTCAAAGCTGAGACTGGATTTAATGTCTTTTCGTACCCTCGGGGTTGCTGTGGCTGTCAGTGCAATATAAACCGCTTTGGAAAAACGCGATCTGACATTCACCAACTGCCGGTATTCAGGACGAAAATCATGTCCCCATGCGGATATGCAATGGGCTTCGTCAATGGCAAGGCAATCCACGTGTAGTGATGAAAGCATCTCCAATACACTCGATTTCAACAAGGATTCCGGGGCCAGGTAAAGTAATTTCACTTTGCCCTTTTTAATGAGCTCTACATTCCGGCGATACTCATCAGGCGTCAGCGAGCTGTTTAACAGTACCGCTGAAACCCCTGATTCCATTAACTGCTCCACTTGATCCTTCATAAGTGAAATCAACGGCGAAACAACGATGGTCAATCCTTTAAAGATAAGGGCTGGAATCTGATAGCAGAGAGATTTGCCGCCGCCGGTGGGCATGATAACCAGCGTATCATTTTTTTGCAGTATGTTTTCAATGACATCTTCCTGCAAAGAGATGAACCCGTCATACCCGAATACCGTTTTAAGGATTTTTTTTGCCTGATTAATCATGGTCGCCATAAAAAGCACAAAATTCACAATTAAGGAACTGACAGAATGGAGTTTGAGATATATATCTTGTGAAACAAAAAGTCAAAGACAAGCAGAATTGGAATTAAACGGAGACCTTTGAAAAATGGTCAATTTTACCTGGACCGGCTCAATAAAAAAAGCCCAGCATGGTTTTGCTGAGCTTTGTTTTATCACACCATATGTCACAACGATTTTATGACTTTCTTTTATGATTTACTTGATACGAATTCTGAATAAAGTGAGGAACGCATTTTGGTTTATAAAGGTCTTCTATCATTGGGTTAACCTTGTAACAAGCAGGACACTTAGCGAAATACCCGTCAGATAAACGCCCCAATAAAGCTCCGCCCTGTAGTCCAAATCCTCCTGACGTAGATGTTATATTAATTATTACATCGGACCCGCAGTCTGAACAGTTACCTTTTAATACGATTGTCGATTTTTCAGGGTTAGCTTCAAATATTTTTCTTAACATTCCTATCATTAGTAGCCACCTCTCTCAGCTATTTTCCCTGCTCGTTTAAGATTTTGATATTCTTGGTTTTAATCTTCTATCAATCCCGCTCCTTCTTTCCTTGCCGGATCTGCGTTCAGGGATATGTATGGTATAAGAAAATCTTCGTCGATCAATCCCTAAACGCCGACCTCCATTGCACTTGATAAATAAAGCCATAACCTCACAAATTTTATAGATGCTCTTTACCTATTCAAAGATCTGAAAAGAAAAGGAGTCTATTATATGCTTAATCACCAAACATCTTAGTTTTAATTTGAAATTTTATATCTTAAAGCCAAAATAATTTTTCGTTTTGTTTTCATTCTGCAAGGCTTGACTTGTTCTATCTTTGTACAGGCTTTGTACAGGAACATTCTTTGTCGGAATAATTATTAATCATATCATGAACTTGTAATTTATTAGTGTCAAGCAAAATTATATATAATTTATATATAATTTTATTGAATTAGAATATATTGTGGATTATTAATCAAAACTACCACATATTGTGCGCCTGCAAATCAAGAAACTGGGTAAAATCGAACTGTTTTATTACAATGCCTGTTTAAGTACCTCATCACAAATAATAACTACGCTTTTCAACAAAAAACCTTAAGACCATCTATCCCATCGGGGTGGCCGATAGAATCACAAAGCTCTATCGGCGCGACCTAGGACGGTATGCGCCAGGGTAATATGCTCCACATTCCTCCAGTTCACCCCGAGAAGCCCTGCACCGTGTCCATCAACTGCCACGGGGTCGAAGCCTCCTATCAGCTTTCCCACAGGCGGGCTGCATCTCGGTCCACCTAGGTGATGTCTCGCCAGACCCACGCTTCCGTCTAGGATAGTGAGGTCGGGTGTGCGGTAGAGGTTTATCTCGAAGATGGAGCGGTGCATATTTTTATGGAACCTGGATTTTTTCCAGACAAACCCTCCGTAGTGGTCAGGAGGGGCGCATCCGAGCATGTTCTTCATTGTGAGGGTGACCGTTGCAAGGGAGTGTTTCTTGAGGACTGGAACCGATATGATAAACGACTCCATCACTATCCGTGGCATCATGAACTGCGGGAAAATGTGGCACCGGCGGTCGTTGAGTTCCGTTAATTCGGCATTATTGAGATCTACCAGAGAGACCCCGTTGGACTTGGCCATGTCAATGTAGCCGAGTTTACGGTACGGCCTGTTCGTGCTATATATGGGCGCGCCGCACCCTTCTGCAACTACTATCTCTGCATTGCTTACAGCCTTTATATACTCGACTATCGCAGCTACCAGTTCTACAGGAGTAGTTATGGGAGGAGATGAAGCATTGACCAGGTTGGGCTTAATAATAACTCTCTTTTGAGAACCAAGAACCGGGTCAGCCCCGAGCAGTTTCATAAGAACCGGTACACTTTCTTCGTAACTAATAAAATCTACAATACCAAGCGGTGTTTCACACATATTCATCCTTTGACAACTTTGTGACGTTTACAATTACAAAGGAGGGATTTCCTCTGATACCCGACGGAGAATATCCCAATATGCACCGCGGTGTCCACGTTTGATTGCATCAGTCAGTTCTGGATTATCATTATAATTGTAATTTAAATTCGCGTCGGTCCGTCATCGCCAATTATACCATACAACCAATCTTCCACATCCTCACCCAAAACTGCATCACAGTAATAAATAGGGCGAAGCAGAGATTCATTATCTTCCAGGTTCCCAAAGAGACTACGATTTTTCGATAAGGCCCCTTTTGACGCTTTAATGATTTTTCGCCCCAGAGGTGTCATTGGATAAAGCCTCACACCGAGACTGATGCCCACACGATCCGGCTTGATCTTTTTCATCAGATGAATCGTTGTTTCAATCGATATTTTTGTTTCACCGGGAGACCCAAGAAGTAAATCGAACATGCAAATTATATTATGCTTAAGACAAATCTTGCGAATTCGAATCAAATCATCTGATATATAACCATGGCCTAACCGGCCCAACATTTTATTATCTCCATGATCGGCACCGAAATCGATTCCGACACATCCGGATTGACGCATTAAATACGCTAATTCTTCAGTAAAATACTCAGGAGAACAGTATGCATACCATTTAATTTTACTTCCCAGTCCTGACTCAATGATGGCTTTGCATACCAGAACAGCATGGGAATAGGGACAATTAAACTCACTGTCACACGTATGAAAAACATCGATCCCACGGTTGTAAAGATTGGTTAATTCCTCCACAACATTCAATGGATTTCGCACTCTTACATCTTTACCTCTTATATGTGGTTCCGGACAATAGACGCAATTCAAGGAGCATCCGCGTTTGGTCTCAAACCCAACCTGCCCGCCGTTTTCGAAATAATACCCATTGTCAATCAGAGACCTGGAAGCTAAATCTATTTTTTCAAGGGGAACCGGCAATATTGCGTTGTTTCTATAGTTCCCATTCTCCATCCAAACCAGTCCCGGTACCGTTTCCAGCTCGATTTTTTCTTTGAGCGCTATTGCAAGTTTAACCAGGCCCACCTCACCGTCTCCACATATCCCATAAGGCACATCACAAAATTCCATGACTTCATAGGGAAAAATTGAAAAACCGACTCCACCAAGGCAAATTGGCGCTTGTGTTATCCTTTTTATTTCCTCCAGAACCGGTATTATTCGTCGAAGGGAAAAATCTCTGCTGGCGAAATAGGAATCATCTATATTACGGACAGTAACACCGACCAGGATCGGTTTTTCTGTCAAAACATGAGAAAGTTTTTTACTCCAATCCGGTTCAACGGGACAATCAACCAAATCAACTTCTATACCGGCATCACTACATGCGGATTCAAGATAGTCCAGAGATACCGGAGTTACCGGTGGCATCATGGGATTCGGGTTAACAAGAACAATTCTCATAATAAAACCTCATTTGAAAATTCGATTTCACTTTGAAAAGCCATCTTATGCAAAGAAATGCAGACATATTACCTTTTTTGCTGAAGCTATAAAAACTTAAGTATAATAGCAGAATCTTTGAATCAAGTGTTAACGTGAGATTTTACCGGACGGTTAAATGCAGCTTAACCCGTTTCGCTATAACCATATAATTTTTTTAAGATATTTGGATTTTGTTATATTGAAGGGGAAAATGGTGTATTAAGCAATTACTGATCCGGAATATAAATTGGCAATGAAATCCCTTTTCAGCAAGAATTGTGGAACAGACAGTAAAAAGGAGGATTAACCATTGACCGGTCGATTACACGGAGCAGCCAGACTCAGGCATTTATT
>JAFDBA010000077.1 GCA_019313505.1 Deltaproteobacteria bacterium | reverse complement strand
GGCCGGAAGTATATTGAAGTCCCATCCAACCGGCGTCTCGGGTGAAAAAAAAAACTTATCATAAATAGCGCTTCGCAAAACAATCTAAAAAATATTGATGTTGAATTCCCCTTGGGCTGCTTTATATGTATAACCGGTGTATCCGGGTCTGGGAAATCGTCACTTGTCTTCGAAACCCTCTACCATGTTCTTGCCCAGAGGCTCTACCATGCAAGGATACCGGCAGGTAACCACTCCAGAGTGCTTGGGGTTGAACATATCGATAAGGTCATAAACATTGATCAGTCCCCCATAGGGAGAACCCCCCGTTCCAATCCAGGGACCTATACCGGTGTTTTTACTTATATCAGGGAACTCTTTTCAAGAACACCCGAAGCCCGTATGCGGGGATACAAGCCCGGTCGTTTCAGTTTCAATGTCAAAGGAGGAAGATGTGAGGCCTGCCGGGGTGACGGCATCATAAAGATAGAGATGCATTTTTTGCCGGATGTTTATGTTGCCTGTGATGTCTGCCAAGGTAAAAGATACAACCGTGAAACCCTGGAAATCAGATACAAAGGTAAAAATATTGCGGATATTCTTGACATGACAGCAAACCAGTCATTTAGTTTTTTTGAAAAGATAAACAAAATCAGGCCTAAGTTGCAAACACTGATCGATGTGGGACTCGGATATATCCATATCGGTCAACCGGCCACAACATTATCCGGTGGTGAAGCCCAGCGGGTAAAACTGTCCAGGGAACTCAGCAAAAGGGGTACGGGTAAGACAGTCTATATCCTTGATGAGCCAACCACAGGTCTTCACATGGATGATATCAACAAACTTCTAAATGTGCTGTCACGGCTTGTGCAAACGGGCAATACCGTTATTGTGATCGAACATAACATGGATGTTATCAAGACTGCCGACCATATTATCGATCTCGGCCCCGAGGGGGGGGATGAAGGGGGATATATTGTTGGGTGCGGCACACCGGAAGAAATCGCTAATATAAGCGGGTCTTATACAGGGCAGTTTTTAAGAAAGGTCTTAGTACCTAAGTTATAAATTTTGTGTATTTTATGACAAAAAAATGCTTAACCAATTAAGTGCGAAATGCCTAAAGTGATCTAAAGTGCCTAAAGTTAAGGAATACTGCCAATTTGTATAAAAGCCGGAGCGTAGCGACTCCTTAACTTTAGTTCACTTCAAACTTTAGCTCACTTGTAACTTTTCCGGTTTATCCGGGTTAGGTTAAAACAAAACAGGGCCGTGCCTTTAAAAAGCACAGCCCTGTTTTATTTACACATAGTTTTTTTAGTGGCCGGCACCAAACAACGCAGCAATCGCAGATGCCTGGGGATGCGCATAGATAAGAATCAGTGCGACAACCAGTGAATAAATACATAGCGATTCTACCATGGCGAGACCAATCAGCATGGTAACCGTTACTTTACCGGATGATTCGGGATTCCTGGCGATACCTTCAACAGCACCTTTTATACCCAAACCCTGTCCGATACCACAGCCAAATGCTGCAATCCCGACTCCGAAACCAGCTGCAGTCACGCATGCGATAAAGAATTGTAATGCTTGTCCTTCCATAATCTAATCTTCCTCCTTTTATTAAGTTTTTTTTGCTTCTTCCATTTTCCCATTAAAAAACAAAAAGCAAAGTTTTAAGTATTGTTAATATAACAAATTATAATTAGTGCCTGAATGAAAACTGTCTTTTCCGCCAATATCTGCGTCAGACTCAAATTTTAATCCTCGAAATACTACCTGTATTCCTGTGGTTAAAATTTTCGTCTTCCTTGATCTTAACAAAAAATCCTAGTTTTCGTTCGGGCACTAAGTATCTAAAACCTAAAACGCACATTAATGCGCGTGTTCAAGGGCACCGGTAAAATACATAACTGAAAGCAGATAGAACACAAAAGCCTGTACCAGTGCAACAAAAATGCCGAGAACCATTATTGGAAGCGGAGCAAAAAATGCGCCGGCCAGACCAAAAAGAATCCCCGCAACAAGTTCATGGCCCATCATATTCCCCATAAGACGGAAAGTAAGTGACAGGATGCGTGCTAAATGACCAATGACCTCAATCGGAAAAATAAGTGGTACCATCCACCATACAGGTCCAAGAAAATGTTTTATATATTTAACTCCATGATATTTAATACCGATAACATGGGTAAAAGGAACAACAACAAGTGCACATGAAAGGGTTGTGTTCAGGCTGGCGGTAGGCGGATAAAATCCGGGTATAAGCCCTATTATATTGCAGGTAAAAATATACAAAAAAACAGTCGCCAGCAGCGGAAAAAGCCAGCGGCCTTCTTCCCCCGTGATATCAATCGTAAATTCTTCGAGTGCGGAAATGATGATCTCCATAACATTTTGCACTTTTGTGGGAACAAGGCTTACACTCTTGACAGCAATGAAACCGAGCACGATAAGCATAATCATGACAACCCACGAATAAACAATGTGAGGATACGCATGGGCAAAATGCCCAAGACCGATCAGTTCAAACAACTTTACAAAAAAGAGATACGGATGTTCCACCTTAAGTTGCCTCCTTAAATATATGTTTTGTTAGTTCGCAGATTGTTGCAAGCATTATACTCGCAACCACAACCGAAAGACCGATAAAAAGACCCAGCGGGTCAACATAGTGACCTGATATGAGAACAAATATAATGGCGCCGCTGATTAAAAAGCGGATATAATATTTGGCTAAAACAACTCTGTGAGAAGAGAGGCGTGACGGCCTGAAAGCTTTTTTAAGCGTCCGGTACAATAAATGGAAGTTGATGGTGACAATAAGGCCCCCGAAAATAATTCCCCTGGAAAAATCAGGGGGTAAAATAACAACCCCGCTAATACTTGCAAGAAAAAATAGAACCCAGTTTGTGCGTGTAACAAATTTTAAGAGACGCTGCTGAATTTCCACGCTAAAAATATCCTCTTAGAGTTTTCTGCTCTTTTTTATTGCAAGGCCAATATTCCTATATCCTGCTGCAATCCCTAACCCAAGGCAAATAAGCGTAAACCACGGAGTTGTATCAAATACCCGTCTGTCAAGGTAAACTCCGATGGCAAGCCCGATAAAGATGGAAAGCGCTACGGACAAGCCGATACTGCTATAGTATGCCAGTTCCTTTATGGAACGTCTGGTTTCCCTCTTCATGGGAAAGAACACCTTACTTGAACAAGGAAAAACTCTTCAAATCAAGAGCCTGTAAAAACGCATTGCATTTACCACATGAAATTTAGCAAGTCAATGCAAAAAACCATTAATATTTTGAGATTCGGATCAGTTTTATCGAGTTATAGGTGAAGAACACTTGCATCAAAAACCGGGCCGTCAAGACAGACATGCATGTAATTGTCTGATGTCTCTTTTCTTTCAACCGCACACCCAAGGCAAGCCCCCATGCCGCAAGCCATGATTGTTTCGATGGAAACCTGGCAAGTTACTTTATGCTTTTCAGCAATACCAACCACACATTTTAGCATCTCCAAAGGTCCGCAGGCATAAATAATATCCGGCCGATCCTCCTCCAAAGCTATTTCAAGAGGATGGGTTACAAAACACTGATCCCCGACACTCCCATCGTCTGTGGTTAAATGAATTTTCATACCGATACGCAAAAAATCATCACTGCACAACAGGTCATCCTTTGATCTTCCGCCAAGAAAAACCATGCATTCAGATGGTTCAACGCCCTTTTTTTGCAGGTATGAAGCCAAAAAAAGCATCGGGGCAACCCCGACCCCTCCGGCAACAATAAAGATACGTTTATAATGATCTAAAAATGAGAAACCATTGCCCAGGGGACCGAGGATAGCTACAATATCTCCTTTTTTGCAGCCGGAAAGCTTTTTGGTGCCCTCTCCCACTACCTTGTAAAGGATTTCAATACCTGCTGTCCGACCTCCGGTTTTAATGATCCTGTGTATGGAAAAAGGTCGAGGCAAGAAAGGGGCAATCGGACCGGGAAAATGCAGCATGATAAACTGACCGGGTTTTGCGCCTGAATATCCCCTATGACACGTTAAACCGATTCTGTAATATTCGTTTTCTACTTTGTCGTTCCACAGAACTTTAACTTTTTCTTGATACATATTTTATTTAATCGCGAGAACCTGGTCCTCTGTGCCAAGTCAGAGGAAATTGGTTCTGCCATGTTTTGGTAGTTAACAGAAGTGCCTAAAGTTGTAGTACACCTCCGGTGAATCAATTTTAGGGATAAAAGCCGGATAATTTGGGCTCGTATCTTTATTTAAGACCAATTATGGATGCAAACCTCCCGGTAGTGCCCTCTCCACGAAATGAAAAAAATCGGTCCGGATCACATTTTGTGCACAATCGGCTTAAATCCACGTTGCCGGTCAAAACCCCTGCCTGGCAAAGCTGGTCACGACTTAATGACCAAAAATCAAAATGGTCGCTATCATCCTTGTACTTCCAGTATTTCTTTGGGATCTCTTTTTCGTAGTTCACAAACTCGGCGCAGCATGGGCCCAAAGACGCACCGATCCCCGCAACAATATCACCGGCAAGGCAACCAAAGCTTTTTTTCATTACCTTTATCGTAAATCCTATAATATTGTTTATACTTCCGCGCCAACCGGAGTGAACATTTGCCACAACTTTCTGAACATGATCGTACATGATTACCGATTGACAGTCAGCCACCTGTATTGCAAGAATCTTTTTTCGTATATTCGTAACCAGAGCATCCCCCACATGTTTATACTCGGGATCAGGATTAGACACACCAATCTGCTTGCCTAAAATTTTCGGCGGTTCAACTTCACCGGAAAGATCAGAATCAAACGTGATAGAATTATTATCATCTTTTGAAAATACCATGACTCTGCCTCCGTGAACCTGGTCCGCGAAAACAAGGTCTTCTTCGTTGAGACATTTTGATATTATCTCCCTGTTCCACCTGACATTCCGATCATCATCACCGACACCGAAACTGATATTTAAGCTGCGAAATGGACCGGTGCTTACGCCGGTATTTCTGGTAAAAACCCCATGCAGGATACCGGGGAGCTTCGCAAGTTTTTCAAATTCTAAAAATGAAACACCATTCCTGTGCTTTATTATCATGCCGTGTATTTTTTTAATCCCCATCCCAGGGGTAAGTTTTTAATAAATTATAGAGCCAACTGGTGATAAAATGTAACATGTCTGGCTGTTTGAGCAGGTTATATTTTGTTGTCAGTCGGCGGGGCATGATGATCATTTATTACACTAAAACTTATTGAGAATTTACTCTCAGTGTTGATAACGCTTTGCGATTCTTTGGATAATTCGAGAAGTCGAAACTTCAGGCACTACCGAAACCCTGACCACTTTGCCGCCATTTGCTTTTACAGTATCAGCCCCTATAATCTCCTTTTCAATCCAATCAGCTCCCTTTACAAGTACATCAGGTTTTAATTCATTTATAACTTTTAACGGATCAGGTTCATTAAAAACCGTAATAAAATCTACACACTCCAAGCCGGCCAGAACTTCCGCCCTCTGTTCCTGGTTCACGATCGGCCTGTTTTCCGGTTTTATGGATTTTACCGACCCATCGGAATTTAATCCCACCACTAAAACATCCCCTTCCGACCTGGCAGCGGTAAGATAACGCACATGACCCACATGCAAAATATCAAAACAACCGTTTGTAAAAACAATCTTTTTCCCTAACTTACGCAGGTCATGCACAACTTTTATCAAGTCTTGTAATTCTAATATTTTAGATAACATATCTTTTTGTATTGAATATTTACTATTAACGATTGATGATTGAAAATCTTCAATCATATGGCCCTTGCCAGCGTTAGCACATCAACATGCCCGGCACCGCCTTTCAATAGAACCTTAGCACATTCATTTGCAGTTGCTCCGGTGGTATACACATCATCCACAAGCAGTATTTTTTTACCTGTGATTTTCGAACCATTGCTTATATTAAATGCATTCTTAATGTTTGCCAAACGTTCCTTACGCCCTAAACCGGCCTGTGGTTCAGTCCATTTTCTCCTTTCAAGAACATTTATGTCAACCTGTATATCCGGTAATTTCACATTTAAAAATTCTGCAATGCGTACCCAGTCCTTTACCAGAAGAAACGATGGGTTGAAACCCCGTATTCTCAACTTTTTAGCATGCAGGGGAACCGGCACGATCAGATCTATATTTATTTTATCCCAAAAACTTATAAAGGCTGCAAAAAGAAGGGTCCCTAAAGGTCGTGCCAGTTGAATTTTTCCTTTATATTTAAAACATTGTATCACCGCCATAAGTGTGTATTTATAAACCCCCGCTGATCGTGCTATTCGGAATCTATTTGATGAATCGAGGCACTCTCCGCAGACGTGGTCCTCCCCTTGTCTGCTTTTAAACACCATACCACATCTGGAACATTTGGGGGATTCAACCGCCAAAAATCCTGACGAGCAGGTCGGGCATAAAAACGGGGCCATTAATTTCTCAAAGACTTCAGGAATATTCCTCAAATAATAATCATCGTGGGCTGAAGTTAAAACGATTTTTTCAATAAATTCCTGCCCAATGTTTGAACTGTCTGCATCCGTAGCCCCTGGTTTTAAATCACAGTTTTTATGCTGTCCGAGATGAAAAAAAGATCTGCACACCAGACACCGCGTCGGGAAAAGGGCTTGTTTAAAGGTTTTGGCTATACGGATCAACATATTTGGGAGCAACGGTCTCCGGTTTTATAATCATCAAGACAAATGTGATGGCGTCGTAAAAAGTCGCTGTCTGAAAGCCTCATACATGACAACCGCTCCTGCCACAGATGCATTCAGGGAACTTACGGGCCCTGCCTGGGGAATGGACATTAAAAAATCGCAATGTTTTTTTACCAGAGGCCGCATCCCTTTTTCCTCCCCACCAATAACAATTGCAACATGACCTGTTAAATCACTGAAAAAAATTGATTCGCCCGAGGTTTTTTCCATTCCGGCAATCCACAATCCTTTTTCCTTCAACACCTCGATTGTGTTGACCATGTTTGTTACCCTTGCAAGATGGATATGTTCCAGAGCTCCTGCTGATGCCCTGGATACCGCAGGTGTGGGAGAAACAGATCTGTCCTTTGGAATGATTATACCGTCAACGCCCACACAAAGTGCTGTTCTAATCAGAGCTCCCAGGTTATGAGGATCCACGACATTATCGAGCAGTAAAAGTAAATGGTTTGTATCATCCTGCCGGATGATGTCGATAATATCAGAAATTCCGGATAGCGGGAAAGGACTTGTCCCGGCTCCGATTCCCTGGTGTTGATCAGTTCCGGTCAGAGATTTTAGCTGTAAAGTCTCCACCCATTCCACAGGAATTTTTTTCGCTTCAGCAAGTATCAATATTTTTTCTAAACGTTGCGAAATCTTTTTTTTTGCAATATAGACCGCAAAGAAATCTCTACGACCGGCTTTTAAGGCTTCAAGAACAGAATTAATTCCATAAAGCATCTCTCTTTTTACTATTTTTACCATATCTACCCTTAACTAGTCTCCATCTGCAGTTAAATCAAACCACGAATGAATACTAATAAACACGAATTTAAAGGTAATATTGATGTCTATTTGCGTTAATTTGCGGTTAATTTACTTTAGGCATTGATCAGGTTTGTTCGGGTATCGATATTTCTCGATAATGGCTATAAGTTTATCAATTGATACGGACAGCTGATCATTAACAATAACATGACGGTAAAGACCTTTTTGGGCTATCTCATCTTCAGCATTTAAAAGACGTCTTTCTATCGTTGCCCTGCTCTCAGTTCTTCTCATTTCCAAGCGTTTTCTAAGGATCTCCAGTGACGGGGGCATTATAAAAATCGTAACACTGTCGGGATACCTCCCAAGTATCTGGATGGTCCCTTGGACATCGATATCAAGGAGCATGTCGTGTCCTGAATCCAGACCTTTATCCAGAAATTCAACCGATGTGCCGTAATAATTGCCGTGGACCTCCGCCCATTCAGCCCAATAGCCGTTTTTTATCCTTTTTTCAAAATCTTTTTTTTGGATAAAATAGTAATCGACACCGTCTTGTTCACCGTCCCGTGGCGACCTTGTTGTATACGAAATCGAATAAAATATATCGTTAAACCGGTTAACCACGGCTTTGGAAAGGGTTGTTTTGCCGCCCCCCGACGGCGCGGAAATGATAAAAAGATAACCATGTCTAATTATCTCTTTGGGATTTGAACCGGAGGGTCTGCTTTCCTGCTCATTCATGATCGATTATTCCGAAGCCTTGGGTGTTGAGTAGCGCTGGGATATTGTTTCGGCCTGTATGGCGGAAAGAACGATATGATTGCTATCCATAACAATTATAGAACGGGTTCTGCGGCCCTGTGTTGCATCTATCAAACGTTTTTCATCTTTGGCCTCATCCTTAAGACGTTTCATAGGAGCTGAATTGGGAGACACAATAGCAACAACTCGTGCAGCAACCACTGTATTTCCAAAACCGATATTCAAAAGATTCTGATCCATATACCTCCCCTGACCCGGATAAACCGGAACCAAATCATTCTACATTCTGCAACTGTTCCCTTATCTTTTCAAGCTCGGACTTTACCTCTACTACAATGTGAGATACATTTGTTTTATCCGACTTAGATCCCATGGTGTTGAATTCACGGTTAAGCTCCTGCATTAAAAAATTTAGCTTTCGGCCAGCAGGCTCTTCTGAATTCATAATTGTTCGAAACTGTTTGATATGGCTTGCAGCCCTTACAACTTCCTCGGAAATATCACTTCTGTCAGCCAGAAAAGCCGCTTCCTGTGCTATCCGACCAGGATCTATCTCTACGATACCTTTGGTTAAAACAGTGATACGGTCTTTAAGACGCTGCTGGTAATGGGATAAAAGATCGCTCGATTCTTTCTGAATCTGGTCAACACTTTCTTCTATACCGTCAAGTCGGGCTGCAATATCTGCTTCAAGAAAATCTCCTTCCCTTTTTCGCATGGCGATAATGTTATCTAAGGCTTCATTAATACAATCTTCAAAAACAGGCCAGCAGGCTTCCATATCAAGACCCATCTCGGCAGGCTTGATAATACCTACCCCACTCACAAGAAGGTCCATCGATATTTCGGAATTAATATTAAATTTATCTTTTAATCGGACAAGGCTATCATAATATGCCCTGGCTTTGGGTGTATTTATTTCAAAGCCATATACCTCACCGGAATCGTCCCTGACTTGCAGATTAATCTCTAGACGTCCTCTTGAAACCTTACGGGAAATTAAGGTTTTTATCTTAAGGTTTTTATCTTCTCCTCCAGTGCAAGATATGCATGGGGAATACGCAATGCAATATCAAGATGCCTGCTGTTATATGAGCGGATTTCAATCAGAACCGTAAATTTTTCTTGGATCTTCTCCGATTTTGAATATGCGGTCATACTTTTTAGCATTTTTCTTCCGCCTTTAACAATAAGTTAAGCGTTCACAGGTTCAGGGTTCAACCGTTGAGAGCAGTCAAATAAAACCACGAATTAACACAAATAGACACAAATTTAAAAATAATAACATCCCATAATTTTAGGCATTTTAGGCACTTTAGCTCATTTTAGGTATTTCCTTTGAACCCTGAACCTTGAACCCTGTAGTTTATGCATATGTCTGTTTCAAATCGATCACATATTTATTCCGTACCCGTTCAAGGTAAACAAGCATGTTTTGCTCGGCATAATCCGGATATGTCCATGGTAATTTTACAAACCGGCCTTTGGAATAAATCAGGGTTAAATCCGCATAAATACGTTTCCCAATATATATCCTGTGACTGAAATTCTTGCCGGTGGCAAGCACAAACCTTTCCCGCAGCATATAACCCGGATCCAGATTGACCATTCTTTTGCTGTTTTTTGAATACACCTGCTCAAGATCATTGGTGATTTGTTTTATCTCTGACAGGGTGCTCTGCTTGATCAGTCTTTCAAATGCAAGCATCCGTCTGAAAAGAGACTTCCCCATCTCCGGTTCGTAATAGGTGGTAAAATTAAATGGCAACCATGAACTTACGATATCAACAGGGCCAAATTTTTCTGTTAGTGCTTTTACCACAGGAACAACCAGGTCTTTTTCTTTAAGAAAAAAACCTATTACCAGCTTGGCAGGCTTTGGCGTTTGAGGTCGGCTCATAATCGTCAGGCTAATTTTCTAAAGACGTAGCCTCGTCGATCAGCATAATCGGGATGTCATCCCTTATTTCATATAAAAGCTTACAGGCATCACATATAAGCCCGTCTTTTCTATCATTTAAATATATTTCGCCTTTACATTTGGGACAGGCAAGAATATCAAGCAGTTCTTTACTTATTGCCATGAATTACCTCCTTTACTTTAAACTAAAATCTGCAGAATTTAGCTATAGTGTTTCCCTTATAAGGGATCGACGTAAAATTTTCAACTATTTTAACTGATATAAAATTTGTTAATTAGTGCCCATCCATAAATACATTTGAGCACTAAGTAGTTTCCATGATCATCCCTTGAATAAAAAGGTTTGAAAATTTTACATTCTTATGTATGATGAATTCGTAAAAACTCGAATTCAACACGTTTTAGTTTTAAGATTTAGGTTTTAGTCCCTTGGTTGTAAATTTTGTGCTTTTTGTAGCAAAAAAAGTTTGATCACACCACGAAGAGCACGAAGGTTATATATTTTATTCTTCTTTTCCTTCGTGATCTTCGTGGTAAAAATAAAACCGATCCTCTTTGGTTCCGGCTTGTCCGGGTTAGGTTTGGCTATGCATCTTAGCAAAAGAATTCTTGTTACCGGCGGATGTGGTTTTTTAGGATCTCATCTCTGTGAAAAATTGTTTCATGAAGGACATGAAGTGTTGTGCGTTGATAACTGCTTTTCAGGGACCAAGCAAAACATCGCTGATCTTCACAATAATCCTAATTTCGAATTTCTCCGTCATGATGTCACCTTCCCGCTTTATCTGGAGGTAGATGAAATCTATAATTTGGCCTGTCCGGCCTCGCCAATACATTATCAGTTTGATCCGGTTCAGACGACTAAGACATGCGTACACGGATCTATTAATATGCTAGGACTGGCAAAACGTGTTAAAGCAAAAATCTTACAGGCCTCCACCAGTGAAGTTTACGGAGACCCTGATGTCCATCCTCAGTCGGAAGGTTATTGGGGAAGGGTTAACCCAATCGGTCTGCGGTCCTGTTATGACGAGGGAAAAAGATGTGCCGAAACACTATTTTTTGATTACCATCGTCAGCATAATTTGAGGATAAAAGTAGCCAGGATATTTAATACTTACGGGCCACGAATGCATCCCAATGACGGAAGGGTTGTTTCAAATTTTATTATTCAAGCCCTTAAAGGAGTGGCAATAACGATTTACGGAGATGGATCACAAACAAGATCCTTTTGTTATGTTGATGACATGATTGAAGGTATGGTTCGCCTAATGAACTCCAGTGACAGTTTTACCGGACCTGTAAATATGGGAAACCCAACAGAATTAACGATTTTGGAATTGGCAAAAAAAATAATCGAGATTTCCGGATCTAAATCAAAGATCATATACGAAAAACTTCCCCTTGATGATCCAAAACAAAGAAAACCTGATATTAGCCTTGCAAAAAAAGAGTTGGATTGGGTTCCAAAAGTCAAAATAGAAGAGGGACTAATAAAGGCTATTGAATATTTTGATAATTTATTAAAAAATGACCCAAGAATTTAGACATCCCAGTATCTTGATTTAACATCTCGGAAATTCTACAACCTTTTGATATTGATAGTTTATTAATGGCAATCTGTTTATGCCATCAGAATGAGACCTTTGCAAAACGCCCCCTTTTGCCCAATCCCGGCGTCAGGCTCAAATTTTAATCCTCAAAATACTAAATGTATTCCTGTGGTTAAAATTTTCGCCTTCCTTGGCCTTGAGCAAAATTGAATATTTTTCAAAGGTCTCAGAATGGAATAATGAAATATTGGGGAAAATCTGTAGAGGCTAAACTCCACGGTGTCGAAAAATATAACACTCAAAGCTACTCTATATCTTTATGACCTGGTTTGGAATATAGTTATTCCTTGCCTTCGCCTGAATCAACGCCTTGCCCAAGGATTCAGGCAGCGAACACTTCAGAAAATGACGTTGACCAGCGCGGATATGTGGATTCAAGCCGCCTCTTCCGGAGAATCCTATCTGGCATGGTCAATCCTCAAAAAATTACATCCCCATAAGCCCGTCAAAATTATCGTGACATCAAACACCCGTCAAGGGTTGGATATTATAGATCGCGCCATTGCTGATATTACCCCTAACAAAAGAAACGTGAGGGCATGTTCGGCCTACTTTCCCTTTGACAAACCTTCCATTATGGAAACGGCGGTAAAAACCATCCACCCGAAAATTATGATTCTTTTGGAATCAGAAATTTGGCCCGGTCTCCTATTCGCTTTAAAAAAACATTCCTGCAAGACACTTATTATTAACGGTAGGATCACCGCCAGGAGTCTGGCCCGATACCTGATCTGGCCATCCTTTTGGCGTATGATCGGACCGGATAAAATTCTTGGGATCTCAGAAAGCGACGTCAAACGATTCGCCAGGATATTCGGCAAAGAACGCGTAGAAGTTATGTCGAATATCAAGTTCGACAATATCGGCAATTTAGTACATGGGCTCGAAACAGAAAAACACCTCGGGAAAATGATCCGACCCGGAACACCTTTCCTTGTCCTTGGATCCACCAGACAAAAAGAGGAACAGGTAGTCGAAAAAATCATACTTAATATTCATCGCAGACGTCCTGATACGGTTATCGGGCTGTTTCCAAGGCATATGCACCGTTTAACGTATTGGAAAGGGACCTTGGATCGCATAGTCATACCATGGACACTACGGTCTAAAATTAAAAAGCAAGTCTCTGACGGTACCGTTATCCTTTGGGATACTTTTGGAGAACTTTCTTCAGCCTATGAACTGTCAAAAGGCGCATTCGTGGGGGGAAGTCTTGCACCTCTGGGCGGTCAGAATTTTTTGGAGCCCCTCACCTGCGGAGTTATACCCGCCATCGGCCCTTCATGGCAAAACTTCGCATGGGTAGGACGGGAAATCGTGGAACGGGGTCTCATTCATGTGGCAGCAGACTGGAAGGAAGTTGCAAATTTTCTTGTGAAGAGTATAGAAAAAACCACACCCCGGGAAAAAGTACGTAAAGCAGCTCTTATGTATGTGAAAGACCGGCAGGGCGGCACGGCCAAAGCTTGCAGTCTGATTGAGAAGTTACTCAACGAGACTTAACCCGGACAAGCTGGAACCAAATAGGATATTTTAATAATTTAACTTCCTGCGCCATTTAACGAATAACGAATAGATACTGGATACTGGATGCTCGATTCTGGATAAAATAAGGATAACTTTACTTTTCACAGACCAGCATCCAGAAACCAGCATCAAGCATCTTTTCCACTACAGTACAACATGGAGTAATATAAAAGTTTTGCCACAAAAAGCACAAAATTTACAACTAAGGAACTAATGCCTAATCTTCCAAAATGTTACGGGATTATACCCGCACGTTATGGTTCTACACGCTTCCCGGGTAAACCGCTGGCAGAAATTTTAGGAAAACCTATGTTCTGGCACGTTTTTAAACGGGCCAGCCGGTGTCCGCAACTTTCGAAGACCATCCTCGCCACTGATGACAACCGGATTATCTCGGCAGCAAAAAATCTGAACGTTCCAGTAATTAAAACAAGAGACGACCACTTAAGTGGTACGGACCGGGTTCTTGAAGCTGCAGAATTGCTTAACGTGCCGGAAAACGCTGTTGTGGTCAATATACAAGGTGATGAACCGGCCCACGAGACAGCCATGCTAACAGAGTTGGTTTTGCCTTTTGCTGATCCTGATATGAAAGTGTCAACCCTGGTCCAAAGAATCGATCCGGATGAGGCTAAAAACTCGGACCGGGTCAAAGTTGTTTTTGCTAAGGATAACCGTGCACTATATTTTTCCCGTTCTCCTATCCCGTTTCCCCGTGACCAACAAAAGGGTGAGTTTTACGGACACATTGGACTGTATGCATTCCGTATGAACATCCTCAAACAATTTGTGGCCATGGGACCGAGCAATCTTGAATTAACAGAAAAGCTCGAACAACTGCGTCTGCTTGAAAATGGAATACCCATTCATGTGGTAAAAACAGAACACCGGAGTTTTGGTGTTGATCGGCCAGAGGATATCGAGGCAGTTACGCGCATCATTATGGGGCAGACCTTGTAATGGGTAGTGAATTCTTTTACTGTTGGCGGCCGGTTTTAAAGTATGTTTTAAATATTGACAAAAAATACTCTTTCAGTAATACTCTCAGGCATAAATAAAGGTTTAACAAAATTTTAATAATATTTTAAAAACTCATGAAAAAAAGAATTGTTCAGGTTGGTAATATCTCCTGTGGTGCTGATCAGTTATTCCTCATTTCAGGTCCTTGCGTCATTGAGGAAGAGCGCATCATGCTTAAAACAGCGGATGTTTTAAAACAAGTCTCTGAAAAACTGGATCTGCCTGTTATTTATAAATCCTCATTTCAAAAAGATAATCGTAGTACTGCCCAAAATTACAGGGGACCTGGGCTGGACGAGGGGATTAAACTGTTATGCAAGATAAAACAAGAGTTCAATTTCCCGATTCTTTCAGATGTCCACTATCCACAGCAAATTGCACAAGCAGCAGAATTTCTTGATGTTATACAGATACCGGCCTACTTATGCATGCAGACAGATCTTCTGGAAGCAGCTGCCGGAACAGGAAAAGTGATCAACATAAAGCACGGGCAGTTTTTGGCCCCTGAAAATATGGCAAAACCCGTTCAGAAAGTCATAGATAGCGGAAATAAACAAATCATATTAACTGAAAGAGGATATACGTTTGGATACAACGATTTGATCGTGGATCCCAGAAGTTTTTTTCATTTAAATCAGACAGGATTTCCCGTTGTTTTTGATATCACCCACTCTGTACGAAGATACGGAATCCCCAGTGCAGACCCAAAAGGCGGGTCCAAGGAGTTCCTTCCTGTTTTGTCAAGATCAGGTGTTGCAGCAGGTGTAGATGGAATTTTCATAGAGACTCACCCTGAGCCTCAAAAGGCTTTATGTGATGCTTCAAGTCAGCTGAGTGTATTTGATCTGGAAGAGTTTTTAAAACCATTACTGGAAATACATGAGATAGAGGTGAAATATAGAAACCCATAAATGAGTCTGTGGTTATTTTTTTCGCATGCCTTGATCTTGAACGAAAATCCTCATTAATCAACAGACCCATAAACAACAAAAGTGAACTATTATGGAATTATATTTAGATTCAGCAGATGTAAAGGAAATAGAAGAGGCGTTTCAGCTCGGTTTTCTTGCAGGACTTACTACCACTCCAACGTTCATGCATCGGCATGGCATAACCGATATAGACGGTACAATTCTGAAATTGGCCGCTATAATACCGGTACTACAGATTGAAGCGCTGGGTGAAACAAGTGATGAAATACACAAAGAGGCACACCGTCTTTTAAACCTTGGGTTGGACACAGAGAAAACTGTATTCAAAATACCGGTCTCCATCGAGGGGGTTAGAGCGTGCAAAATGCTAAAAGATGAAGGTATAAAAGTGAACATCCATCTTGTTTACACCTTACAGCAAGCCTACATGGCAATGGCCGCAGGAGCCGATTATGTGACTCCTCTGGTAGGCCGCCTGCAGGACCAAGGTCATGATGCGCTTGAACTGATAAAACAGTGCGTGAAGGCTGTAGACCATTACAGTTACAATACAAAAATCATGTTCTCTTCTGTAAGACACCCTGAACATGTGCGAAATGCCATAAATCTTGGCGTACACACCTGCACGGTACCCTGGAAAGTTATGAAACTGTTGACTGAAAACACTTTTACAACCTTAGGAACTCGACAGTTCACAGAACATACACAGTTGATGACAATCAGAGTTAAAGAAGTAATAAGAGAGGCAAATCCTGTTGCAACTTTGGATGATACGGTTTTGGATTCAATTGTGCAGATGACCGAATCCGGATTGGGGGCTGTTGCCGTTGTTGATAATGGGAAAGTGGTGGGAGTGTTTACCGATGGTGACTTAAGGAGACAGCTTGAAAAGAATGGAAAAACCATCTTAAGCAAAAGAATGTCGGATTTTTCATATAACCAACCGATTACAATCCGTGGAGATAGTCTGCTGTACAATGCTGTTGAGATATTCAAACAGAAAAAGGTTGATAATATCATAGTACTGGAAAATGATAAGCTTATCGGTATGATTGATGTTCAGGACCTAATTAAAATGAACCTGATTGCTTGATGAGACCTTTGCAAAACGCCCCTTTTTGCCCAATCCCGGCGTCAGGCTCAAATTTTAATCCTCAAAATACTCAATGTATTTCTGCCTGCCCCGTAGGTCCGGCAGATCGTACTGGGGTGGTTAAAATTTTCGCCTTCCTTGGCCTTTAACAAAAATGAACATTTTTCAAAGGTCTCTTGATGAATATAGAAGACATTTTTTCAAATTTGGGGGGTGAATTTATCACCCCTTTTATAGATATCATAGAAAAACTGAGACATATCAAAGCCTATCTGTTCGACTGGGACGGCGTATTTAATGCGGGTATAAAAGGAGAGGAAACAAGCAGCACTTATACGGAACCGGACTCAATGGGGACAAACCTGTTGAGGTTTGGTCACTTTTTAAAAAATAACGAGCTTCCCTTGTTTGGCATTATTACCGGCCAAAAAAACCCATCTGCATTTCAATTTTCCAAAAGAGAGCACCTTCACTTTGTCTATTACAATTTATTGGACAAAATAGAGGCTTTAGACCACATTCAAATAACATATAACATTCAGCCGGATCAGGTGGCATTTGTTTTTGATGATGTTTTAGACCTTTCCATAGCCAGCCATTGCGGCCTGAGATTTCTAATCAAAAGAGGGGCCGGCCCACTTTTTAAGACATATGTTAAAGAAAAAGGATTGTGTGATTATATCAGTGCAAACAGCGGGTCACAGTACGGAGTGCGGGAAGTCTGTGAACTTGTTCTCGGAATTTCAGGTGTTTTTTCGAAGGTTATAGACAAAAGAGTGGAATTTGGCAACAAGTATCATATGTACATTTCAAAACGCAACTCTGTTTCCACTGCTTTTTATACAAAAAAAGATGGTATTATAGTTGAACAATAGAGGCTTACGCCCCATGGGGACCATTTCATGAAAAGGCATAAGAATCATCAGCATAAAGGGAAGGTTTGGATAACTCCCGCCTTCCACACCATAGATCATCTTCCTGTGTTTAATCATTTCAGTGTGCTGAGACCAGCGCAGAAATGCGGTACGATTTTCCTTTGCCTTTTTAAAGACCGTTATGCCGGAAACTAAATAGATGATTAAAAACGCAATCATCAAGAGTTTCTTTGACCTGGTACCCAAATGAAACATTCAATATATCCCGAAAGCAATCCGATAATCTTGAAATTTTTGTAAGGTTTCCTTTTTTGCTCAGGCTTTATAATTATTGATGACCTTTTGATGCCTAAAGCAATCGATATAATCAAACAAAAATAATTCTACTTTGCAGATGGTGATAAATAGCCGAAAGTCGATTGTTTATCAAATGTCTTTACCCTGTAAGCTTTCGCTTTCCTGTTAACTTATTTTGAAGAAATGCTAAATAGGTTTGATAAATCTTTTTTAACAGATGAAAAATGAAATTTGCATTTTGCCTGTTTAAATATTTTCCCTTTGGTGGACAGCAGATAAATTTTCTAAAAATTGCCAAAGTTTGCTTAGATCGTGGACATCAAGTCGATGTGTTTACCTCCTCCTGGCAAGGCGAAATTCCGGTCGGTTTCCAGGTGTTAACACTTCCGATTCAAGGCTTTACCAATCATCGACGACGGGAATCCATGGCGAAACAACTCAACCAGTCCGTAGCCAATAAACATTATGATGCTATTATCGGATTCAATAAAATGCCGGGGTTAGATGTCTATTATGCAGCAGACACTTGTTATGCGGCAAAGGCTGACGAAAAGAGTTTCTTGTATCGTATAACGGAACGTTGCCAAAGTTATTTGCGTATGGAAAAAGCTGTTTTCGGCAGATCTTCTATAACAGAGATTTTATTGCTCTCCGAAAAGGAAAAAGCGATCTTTATGCATTATTATGGCACACCTGATCATCGATTTCATTTACTGCCCCCCGGGATTTCTAAAGATTGCCTGGCACACCCTAATCTCAAAAAGATTCGCGAAGAACTACGCCTTGAATTAAATATTGGTCTGGAAACAAATGTAGTTTTACTTGTTGGCTCCAGTTTTAAAACCAAAGGTGTGGATCGCGCAATCCATGCCATTACTGCTTTACCCAAATTTCTGCGTGAAAAAACAATTTTATTGATTGTAGGGCAGGATAATCCAAGATTTTTTCGATGGTTGGCTTGGCAACTGGGCGTTACAGATAGGGTCCGTTTCGTGGGTGGTCGCGATGATATCCGTCGTTTTTTTATGGCAGCGGATTTTCTATTGCATCCGGCTCGCCGGGAAAATACCGGTACGGTTTTAATCGAAGCTATGGCGGCAGGATTGCCGGTCCTGGCAACTGATGTCTGTGGCTTTAGTTATCACATTGAATGTGCCGATGCCGGTGAAATTGTGTCATCTCCATTTATACAGAAAACACTCAACCAACGTTTGATTCATATGTTAAAAAAAAAAAAAAAAG
>JAFDBA010000076.1 GCA_019313505.1 Deltaproteobacteria bacterium | reverse complement strand
AACTTTAGCTCACTTCAAACTTTAGCTCACTTGCAACTTGTCCGGTTCATCCGGGTTGGGTAATGGGTTATGGATTTTGTATTATGTACATATTACCTATGTCTTATCTAAGTTTCAGCGTACTCATGGCAAGCAGTGCCAGAGCGATTGCAATTATCCAGAATCGAACAATAACCTTGGGTTCAGGCCACCCTTTAAGTTCAAAATGGTGGTGAAGCGGGGCCATTCTGAAAATCCTGCGCCCGTTTGTCATCTTGAAAAAACCGACCTGAAAAATTACTGATAGTGTTTCGATGACAAAGAGCCCGCCGACCAGAATTAGCAGTATTTCCTGCTTGATGATAACAGCTACGGTGCCTATTGCTCCGCCCAGGGCAAGAGAACCGACATCGCCCATGAAAATTTGTGCAGGGTATGAATTAAACCACAGAAATCCCAGACCTGCTCCGGCCATGGCTCCGCAGAAAATTGCGATTTCTCCGCTTCCGGCCACATATTTGATTTGCAGGTAATTGGCGATTTTAAAATGTCCGGCAACGTAGGCCAAGATCATATATGTGGCTGAAGCGATGATAAAAGGTCCGATTGCAAGACCATCAAGGCCGTCTGTGATATTGACTGCGTTTGATGTGCCGATAATTACAAGGGCGGCAAACAGGATGTATCCTTTTCCAAGATCCGGTGAAATATTTTTTAAAAACGGAATGGTTAAGCGAGTAGAAAAGCCCGCGTATGAGCATATAAGCACCCCTGTCACGATCGCAAGAATCGTCTGCAGCAGAAATTTGTTTCGGACACTTAGCCCTTTGTTACGTTTTTTGATTTGCGTAAGATAATCGTCTATGAAACCTATACCGCCGTAGCCGAGGGTGACCAGAAGGACTATCCAGATGTAATAATTGGTTAAATTGGCCCATAAAAGGGTAGAAACGACTATGGAAAAAATTATTAGTACTCCGCCCATGGTCGGTGTACCTGCCTTTTTGTGGTGAGTCGGCGGACCGTCTTCTTGTATGTACTGCCCTATCTGCAGATAGCTCATTTTTCGAATAACCCACGGTCCAAGAATAAAACAGATCAAAAAAGCCGTCAGACTGGCATAAATCGTCCGGAATGTAATGTACCGAAATACATTCAACACTGATATGGATTTGTGAAGCGGATATAGTAAATGATATAGCATGGTTAAGTTTTTTTTAAAAAATCTAAAGTATTACATCAATTTTAGTTTTTGCTCCAATCCAATAGCCCTTGAACAATTGTTTCCATGGTCATTCCCCTGGACCCCTTCACAAGGACCCAGTCACCCGGTCCTGTCCGGTCTTTGATATCTTCCAGAATCTTTTCTTTAGTATCTGTAAAAATATCACGGGAATCCATATCTTCGTCCATAGCACCCATGGCCACGGTTTGGGCGAACTGACCTGTGACATAAAGCTTGGCGATATCCGACCCGGCGGCTATTCGGCCGATATTTCGGTGCATGGACTCTGCATGCTCTCCAAGTTCAAGCATGTCGCCCGCAACCAGAATTCCCCTGTTGTTACCCTTCAATGACATAAGAGTATTTATAGCTGCTTTCATTGAGTCCGGATTGGCATTGTATGTATCGTCGATGATATTGATTCCCTTGCCGGTTTTTAATATATTCATCCTTCCCTTAACCGGTTTGAAATTTTCGAGACCTTCTTTAATTTCCCCGGCGGTTAAACCCAACAGATATCCAACAGCTGCAGCCGCAAGTGCGTTTGAAACCATGAAAATCGCCGGAGTTTTTAAATCCACGGTAATACTTTCCTCGGGTAGTACCAGGGTAAAAGACAGACCTGTTCCTGTTTCCTTCACCGTCAGAGCTCTTATCAAGGCGTTTTTTGAAAGTCCGAAAAGCAGAACTTTCCTGGAGGTGTAATCGGCCAACTGCAAAACTCTCGGGTCATCCGCATTCAAGACCGCTGTCCCATCCGGCTTGATTTCCTCTAAAAGTTCTCCTTTGGCTTGCATGATCGCATCCAGGGACCCCAATCCTTCAAGGTGTGCGGGACCGATGTTTGTGATAACACCGATATCGGGGGAACAGATTTCTCCGAGACGCTTTATTTCTCCAGGACTGTTCATACCAAGTTCCAGTACAGCCCATCTGTGGTTTAAGTTAAGATTCAGCAGGGTAAGGGGAAGTCCGATCTGGTTATTTAAATTTCCGGAAGTAGATAGCGTGGAAAATCGTCTGGAAACGACCTCTGCCGTCATTTTTCGGGTACTGGTTTTACCGTTTGAGCCGGTTATGGAAACGACTGCTGCATTTGAGCGTTTTCTGTTAAATGCTGCAATGTCGCCCAACGCTCTAATGGTGTCCTTTACCGTTATGCAGACAAGCACATTTTCCGTGGATTCCTTGCCGGACAGCGTATGGGTCTTGGCCCTGTCTATCAAAAGGCCGCTGACTCCGCGCTCAATTACATTGCTGGTAAAACTATGACCGTCATGGATATCTCCCTTGATGGCAACAAAGAGTTCATCCACTGATATGCTGCGCGAATCGATGGATATGCCTGAAAAAGAGTGTTTAAGATCACCCAGTAAAAGGTCTCCTCCCGTGGCCTCAAGAATTTCAGCAGTGGTCCAGGGGATGGGATTTCGGGTTTCGGGTTCGGAATGATCATATATATTGTGCCCCGGACCTTGAATTTCCAGTCTGGAAAGTGCTGTTTTTGCCTCAATCCTGTCATCAAAACTGATGGTATTGTTTCCTATGATCTGATACGTTTCATTCCCCTTTCCGGCAATCAAAACGATATCGCCCTCCCGGGACGCCGTAATTGCAAGCGCTATGGCTCTTTTACGGTCCGGTTCCACAACATATCCTTTTTTCCGGAAACCGGTTGACAGATCGGCCGGCGTATAAACGTTGGAAATCGTTTTTTTTGCACCCTGAACGATTTGTTCAATAATTTCCATGGGCGGCTCTGTTCTGGGATTGTCCGATGTTATCACTGTAAGATCACATAACCTTGCTGCCGTTTGCCCCATTAGGGGTCGTTTGGTTTTGTCCCGGTTGCCACCGCATCCTAATACACAGATTATTCTGCCTGTGGCCGAAAAATTTAGCGCGGACAGCACATTTTCAAGAGCATCCGGAGTATGAGCGTAATCGACATATACAAACCGATTGATATTATTGGGGATTGATTCAAGACGACCGGGTACTGTGCAAACCGCTTGGATGCCCCTTTTGATGGAATCTAAAGTGAGATCGAGCACAATACCGATTCCTGTGGCGCAGAGAATATTTTCCAGGTTATGTTTTCCCACAAGGGGTGATTTGAATTCAAAAGAGCCGGCCGGCGTAACAACTTTACCGGTGATACCGGTTAGGTTGTGCATTATGTTCCTGGCCCATATACTGTTGCCGTTGGAAAAGCCCACCGAAAACACTGATGGTTTCCCGATGCTTGTTTCAAGTAGTTTTACAAGCTCTTTTCCTTTTTCATCATTGTAATTGATTACAGCCGAAACCCGACCGTTTCCCGGTACTGAATCGGGAATTTGTGTAAAGAGTCTTTTTTTACAGGACCAGTATGAATGCATATCTCCGTGATAATCCAGATGATCCTGGGTCAGGTTGGTAAAGACCAGAAGATCGAATTTGCAATTGCAAATCCTGTCGAGGTCGATGGCGTGGGAAGAAACTTCCATAACAACATGGGTGATGCCGCTTTTGAGCATTTCCGCCAGGATTTTTTGCAGATCGTAAGATTCCGGTGTTGTTATTGGGTTTTGAAACGTTTTACCGGAATATCGGTAATTTAGTGTTCCAATGACACCGACTTTGATGCCGGCATCTGAAAGCAAATTCTCGGCTAAAAATGCAGTGGTTGTTTTTCCGTTGGTACCGGTTATTCCGATTAAAAACAGCTTTTTTGATGGATTTGAGTAAAACTGATCTGATATTTTTGCAAGGGCATTTCTGGTGTTTTTAACTTCTATGGTTATCGATTTTTTACTCACGGGTTTTTGGGTAACAATTGCTGATGCCCCCCTTGCCAACGCTTCATCAATAAAGTCATGACCATCTGCGGCAAAGCCCTTTATCGCAACAAACAGCCCACCCGGCTTAACATCCTGCGCTCTGTAATGGATAGAACCTATTTCAGGGTCCGGTGAAAGTGAAAATTGTCCGGCATCAGGGTCGGTTCCGTAAAAACTTACAGGCGTAATCGTTTTCAATAAGTTCGAAAGCTTCATCCTCTTGCTTTGCTCTTTAAGGAGACAATTAATTTGTCGGTTTTGTTTTTTGGCAGTATGTTCATATAATCAAAAGTTTTGCGGGCAATCTTTTTAAATACCGGGGCTGCAACAATGCTCCCGTAATGTTGCTTTTCAGGTTCGTCAATCACTACCAGGATCACCGTTTTTGGCATCTTTTCAGGTAAAAATCCGATAAAAGATGATATATATTTCCCTTGGGCGTACTTTCCTTGTTCGCCGATTTTCTGGGCGGTTCCTGTTTTGCCACAGACGGAATGCCCTTCAAGTGCAGCATTGACTCCGGTGCCCCCTTCGGTAATGACGCTTTTCATGATTGTGGCTAAAGCCCCGGCTGTTTTTTCCGAAATGACCCGTTTCATTTTTTTTGGGCTGAAGCTTTTTATCAGCTGTCCGTTTTGATCGGTAATAGCCTGGACAATATAAGGCTTCATGAGCACTCCCTTATTGGCAATGGCGGATGTGGCCGAGATAAGCTGAAGAGCGGAAACCGAAATCCCCTGACCAAAGGATATGGCCCCGGTATCAACCTTTGTCCATTGATTGTAAGGGGCCAGAATGCCGGCGGTTTCCCCGGGACAGTCCATACCGGTCTTTGCTCCGAAACCAAAATCACGCAGGGTTTTGTAAAGAGATTTAGATCCTGTGATCGCACTGAATTTGACGGCGCCTATGTTGCTTGAATATTTGATGATTTGTTGCAGGGAGAGCCATCCATGCTCATGGGTGTCGTGAATAACGTGATTTCCGACCTTGTACGCACCGTTTTCGCAATAAAAGATACTATTGGGTGAGCAGTTGCCGGTTTCTATTGCAGAGGCCGCAGCAAAAATCTTCATGGTTGATCCCGGTTCAAACGCATCGGTTATGATTCGGTTTCTCCATATTTTCTGGCTGAAGTTATTTATTACATTGGGGTTGAAAAAGGGATAGTGTGCCAGCGCAAGTATGGCCCCTGTTTGAGGAACCATTACGATTGCCATCCCGGATTTTGCAGAAAATTTTTTAACCGCCTCTTCAAGTGCCTTTTCCGTGATATATTCAATTACACTATCGATAGTAAGGATAAGATTATTTCCGCTATAGTTTGAACCCGTTATTTTTTCAGCATCAAATCCCCGACCCAGAGCATCTTTTAAAATCGTGTAGTTTGAAGAGGAACCTTGCAGATATTCATTATAATAGAATTCAACACCTTCCAACCCATGATCGTCGATATTTGTAAACCCGAGAACCTGGGCAGCGAGTGTTTTGTTGGGATAAAACCGCTTATGTTCAGGTATGAAATCTATCCCGGCAATTTTAAGATTCCTGATCGCCCCGGCTTCTTTGGGTGTGACTTTACGCTTGATCCAAACAAACTTTTTGTTGGACGCCAGTTTCCTGACAAGAGATTTGCGATTAATTTTGAGGATTTTAGAAAGTGATTTTGCTATTGCCCGTGCATTTTTTATTTTTGGAGGATGTGCTGCGATGGATGTTACATCGATGCTTATTGCCAGTTCTTTGAGGTTGGTATCGTATATGGTTCCTCGCTTGCCGTAGGATCTGCAAGAGACCTCATATTGGTCTGCTGCTTTTTGAGACAGCCAGGAGCTGCGAAAAACCTGCAGATAAACCGCTTTGGCACCAATTGCCGTAAAAAAGAGGCTAAAAATAGAACCCACAATGATAATTCGTAATCTTATATGTTTTTTCTCTGCCGGTTTCATGGAATAATAATCATCTGCTCCCGTGTGGGTGTTATGAGACCAAGCTGGTTTTTTGCAATTTTAGCGATTCGCTCCGGAGATTTCAGCCTTGCCAGTTCAACCTTTAAGTTGTTTTTCAAGGTTATGAGATTCTGGTGATGCTTGGTCTCTTTTGAAATTTCATATCCTGCTCCGATAGTTTGGACCCGGCACCAGGTAAAAAACAGAAATTCCGTAAGAAAAATGGTCATAAAAATAATCAATAGTAACGTTTTGTTGGGCTTGCGAATATTTTTTAATGTTTTACGAGGACTCATAGTTTTTCGACGGCTCTTAATTTTGCGCTTCTTGCCATGGGATTATTTGCAACCTCATCTTGTGTGGGGCGTACGACTTTTTTCGTCAATATTCGAACCGATGATTTTTTGTTGCAGGCACACTTTGGCAAACCCGGAGGACATATGCACCCTTTTCCCAAGGCGTTCATGCGATGTTTTACAATTCGGTCTTCAAGGGAATGAAAGGATAGAACACATAGACGGCCTTTGGGGTTTAAAAGGTCCGCAACATTCTCCATGAATACATCGAGCATCTCGAGTTCCCTGTTGACAGCAATTCTAAGGGCCATGAACGTCCGTGTGGCGGGATGAATTTTCTGCTTAAACGATACTTTCTTCGGAACAGCATCGCGCACGATTTGGGCCAGCTCCCTGCTCGACCTGATGGCTTTGCGCTGCCGTTGCGTTACTATTCTTTTTGCAATTTGTCCTGCCCGGCGCTCCTCTCCGAATTTGTAAAAAATTTTCTTAAGGTTTTTTTCATCCATGCTGTTGATTAAATCTTCAGCCGTTGTACGCGATTTTAAGTTCATCCGCATATCGAGCGGCTCATCTTTGTTGAAGCTAAACCCCCGACCGCTCGACTCGAGTTGATGAAGTGAAATTCCAAGATCAAGAAGAATGCCGTCTACCGCATCAATTTGCAATTGTTGAAGAAGCTCAGGAAGATAAATAAAATTGTCATGAAAGAGGTGGATGATTAAATTAAACGGTTTAAGAACCTTTTTTGCGTTCCTGACCGCATCTATATCTTGGTCAATGCCTATGAAGATTCCTTTCGGGGTAATTTTTTTGCAAATAGCCCCGGCATGACCCGAACCCCCAAGAGTGCAGTCTACATAGATTTTCCCCGGTATACAGTTAAGATAACGGAGCGCTTGTGGCAGCATTACAGGGGTATGTTTGAACGGCACCATTAGAGTCCTAATTTTGCGATTTCGTTTCTTGCGTCCTCCTTTTTCATGTCTTTTTCCAGATGTATATTTTCTTTGTCCCAGCTTTTGCGTGACCAGATTTCAAAATGATCGAGGACGCCAACCAGTACAATTTCCTTGTCTAATTCAGCATACTGTCTCAAATTCTGTGGTATCAGGATACGATCCTGTTTATCGCTGGAACATTCAAAAGCACCTCCGATGAAGACCCTTCTGAACCGACGCATGTTCTCGCTTTTTTCTGCCAGGGACAATATGCGGGTTTCAATTTTACGCCATTCATCATAGGTATAGGCTACAAGCCCCCCGTCCATTCTGGAAACCATCACGCCATTTGATACCTGTGCTTTGATGACGTCACGGAACCTGGCCGGAATTATTATACGCCCTTTAGTGTCTATTGTATGAAATGAGCTTCCTCGGAACATTTTTCACCATGATAATCCACTTTAATCCACTTTTCTTGTTAAAAGTACATTTTTTGATAAGTGTCAAGAAAAAAATACAATAAATGGTGATATTTTTTATAATAATTCACAAATGTTAAAAGTATAATGAAGATTAGATAGTTGGTGGAGGAAAGTGGATATAAATGATAAACTTGAACTGCCAAGAATTTATTTGGAAGAAAAGAATTTATAAAGTTTTGTTTCGAGGGTTCATAAGGTAACCGGCAGATTTTAACTATCCGTATTTTCAACAAAATCCAAGTTAATTCCCTTCGCTCACATTGGAATGTTGAAATACTGGAATAATGGAGATAATATCTCTTTTTGAAATAATGGTGGAGATTGCTTTAATATTTGGTTGGCAGGAGAGGGTTTAATGCAGAATTTAGGGCTTTTTACGAAACCGTCAGGTTTCACTATTGGTCATAGAATATACAGGATAGATTATCGTAAGCTTCAATAATATACCGGGTCGGAATCAAACTTCCGTTCCATGGACTCCTCCTCTTCCTTACTAAGTCTGCCCATTTCCACGAGAACTTTTCCGATATTCGCTTCTCTAAGTGTGTCAATTCTCATAAGGAATTCTGTGCTCTTGTTAGATGCGTTGATAAACGTATAATCCGAAGTAAACTTTGATTTATTTAATAATTTAACACTATTACCAAAAAAGATAATATGATAGCTTAGGAAAAAGTATCCTGCAGCCCCTAAAAAAGCCAGTAGAATAAAAAACCTCATTTTTTTCAACATTATATCTATTCCTCAATTAAATTCTCTTTATTTGCTACAGGGAGCGTTTATCAGCTTGTCGATTTTTATTCAACAATTATTATCCCCCCTTTGCTGATGAATATGAGACAGATATAAACCCAAATATTCGGGGCAGTGGGAAGTGGCTGGGGAAACTGACAAGCTTATCGTTTTTCAGGAAAAGACATTACTTCCTAAGTTTGCATCGCTGTTTGATTCAAAGCCAGAACAGCCTTTTATATCCTTAAAAATAGGGATGCGCAATTTGAGGTATGGTTCTTATCAATGGAATAATTGTTTTTCATATTTCTTAAGTTCTATCTCTTTGATGACCTTTTTGATGTGGCTTTCGATTGTATCTTTATCGAAATCAATTTTTTGTTCCCCCAGCAATCTGATAAAAAAGTCGATTTGTTCATCATAGTGCTCGCCATAGGAATCTAAAAAATTGACGATATAATCCCGCAAGTCATTCAGATCATCATCTATGAATGTTCTTTTGAACTTTTCATATTCCTGTCTTTTCCTTTCTTCATCTATGATCGAGTCCAGCTCTGTATATTTAAAGTCAAGCCCTTTGCTTTGGAGTAGTTGTTTTAATTTGTCGATATCAAACCAAACTGATCGGTTCGTGGCTACAAATCTTTCAACAAGTCTTTTATGCGGACCTGATTTCAGCGTTATTTTATTTTGCTCGAATATTTTTCTTCGTTCGTTCGTTTGTTTTTCCCATTCCGTTTGATATTTTTTACGCAAAGCCTCCTCTTTTTGGTTATCTTTTTTGTGCGACTGGCTTTTAAAAAGGAACTTCCCTCGTTTTTTTTGTTCATAGTACAATGACGCAAAGAAGATGAAGGGAAAAAATGAAATAATGCCAATCCCTATTAATCTATCGGTTAATTTGGAAGTTTCAGCATTACATATTAGATAGCTTAACCCTTTATCATAATTATCAGATTCTATTAGTAAATTTATGGCACCTATGGAGCAGGGACCTATCCATAAAATTAAAAATATTATACCCAGAAATTTTGTTCTTTTTTTGCGCTCCATTTTCTTAGTGCAGGTTTTTTGCGATAACAGGAAAAAGTTATTTGCGAAATAAATGGAAGGTGAGCGAAGCAAACTAACTTTTAATAAAGGTCACGGCGTTAACCGTAACCCCATGTTTTTTCGTGGTAGGCACGATTGGATTTGAACCAACGACCTCTACCGTGTCAA
>JAFDBA010000241.1 GCA_019313505.1 Deltaproteobacteria bacterium | reverse complement strand
GCACCAGTGGAAAGAATGTAAAAAACATGAATGTTATCACAACGAAAGGCTTTTTGGTGCTCTTATCAGCTAAATAAGCCACCGGTATATAAACGAGCATGGCTGTTATCATTTCAATACTTGTTAAAATGCCGAACTGGAAAGCGGTAACCGGTTTTGCAATTATTTTCATGCACCATACCACAACGAAAGCATAGGGAATCTGTTCGCAAAATCTGACCAGAATATCGGCAATTAGTAATCGTTTGAGCGACGGACTCATGTAGCGTAAAAACTTTAACGGATTCTTTTCCGGTGCTGTAGATTGTTTGCCGTGAGATATTTGTGAAGAGTCATCTTCGATAAGAATTTGCTGCAGAACTGTTGCCACAAAAGACAACAGAAAGGCACAAACAAAGGCTATTCGGACCCCATTACGTTCGCCCCACAGACCAATACACAGGCCTCCCAGAATCGGTCCAAGGGCCATGGGGATTCTTCGCACCAGGGAATGCATGGAAACTCCCATGGTTCGCTTGCTCATGGGCAAAACTCTGGCAATAAGACTCATGGTTGCAGGCAAGGAGATTGCCGTCCATGACAGGAAAAACACTGCACCTATTAAAACAGCCTGCCATGCAGGAATCAGTATGACCACAAGGAATCCGAACATGGCAACGATATTGAAGACAAGCAGGGCTCGTTTGGTGCCGATGCGGTCTGAAAGGTAGCCTCCGGGAAAAGAATAGAGAGCCGACAGTAGATTGTCGAGGCCGTTAAGGAGACCGATTGACAAAGCGCCCCCACCGAGAGCGATTAAGTAAATCGGTAAAAATCGCTCTGCCATCCTCTCTCCCATACCGGCAAGGATGACCATGCACAGAAGGCCGACCGTGCTTTTTCGCAGACCAAGAAAGTCCGAAATATGCTTCAGACTGGCCATTGCAACAATCCTCTTTAAAAGAGTTGATACAGTACAGATCTTTAAATTGGCGGTGCAATAGTCACGAGTACGCGCATTTTACTTTTTGCCCGTATGCCATGGGGTTCGCTGATATCCGAAATCAGGACATCCCCCGTGTAAGCAGGAAGCTCAATGCTGTCTTTTCCCAAAAATGAACCCTCACCTTCAAGTACAACTATACTCAGCTGGCCTTCGATATCATGAGAATGGATAGGAAGTTCCTGACCGGCGCTAAAATTGAAGTTCAGAACCTTAAAATAGGGTGAGTCATGAACTAAAAGTCTTTTTAATGCTTTTTCATCGAAACTACTCTCCTTAAACACTTCAATTCGTTTCATCATGGCTGATTTTCCTTTCTATTGTTATTTTTTAAACCCTAATTTTTTAATTACAACTTTTTATGTGCGTTTACATTGACTTAAATCAAGAACCGGCTCATTACAATAAAAGAATGATTTTTAAAAACATATATTTATTAGATTTTATTGGTTTAAATGAGCCCGCACACAATAAATACTACGATGTGGTATTTTTTTCTTGACATAAGTATTCAGGAATGATATTTAAAAAACGTAAAGCCAATGTTCCTTCCTCTGAATTAGGGCGGTTTTCTTTTTATAAAAACCGCCCTTTTTTTTTAAAATTAGTTTTGCGTACACATTAATACTACCTTATAATATTAATTTATCTCATGTTAGCATGCGCCTGCAAAAAAAGTACCTTGGATTATTCATTAACGTTAACAAATCAACCCTAACGTCGCATAAACGAAAGGACAATAATGCCAAAGCAGGGTAAAGAGTTTTCATATTTTCAAAGAAACTAAACAAAACGACAAATCATATGACTTTATTTTTGATTGGGAGACGTCTATGTCCTACGATATGGTCTGTTTAATTAAACAGGTTCCTGATACACGTAATATAACCTCAGATGTTCTGCGGGAAGACGGAACCGTAAATCGCCAGGCTCTGCCGGCCGTCGTTAATCCGGACGATCTGTTTGCCCTGGAAATGGCCCTTGGCGTCAAAGATAAATTTGGGGGTAAGATTACGGTCATTTCAATGGGGCCACCAATGGCGGTTGAAGTGCTCAAAGATGCCTTGAGTCGTGGTGCTGATCATGCCATCCTTTTGACCGACAAAAAATTCGCGGGTGCTGATACGCTGGCCACCTCCCATGTATTGGAAAGCGCCATAAGAAAAAATGGTAATTTTAACCTTATATTCTGTGGGAAACAGGCAATTGATGGGGATACAGCCCAGGTCGGCCCTCAGGTTGCTGAAAAACTTAATATACCCCAGGCAACATTGGCTGAATCAATCGAATACTTGCATGAAGATGAGGTTGTAATCCGACGGGTCATCGAGGGTGGATACGAACGGATACGCGGTAAAATACCACTTCTCATCACGGTAACAAATACAGCTGAAAGACCTAGACCCCCTTCGGTAAAACGTCTGATGTTTTGGAAAAAAGCCAAGACGAGATATAGTGTTCAAAGTGAAGAAGAACGAAAAATGCTCTTAAACAGAGGACTTTTAATCCCTGTTTGGGGCCTTGAAGACGTTGGCTGTCCTGCTGAAATATGCGGATTTGTGGGATCTGCAACATGGATAAAACGCGTGGAAAGTGTAAAATTAACGCCTCGTGAGCATAAATGTTTTGATACATCCGAGCAGTGAATTAGAGATCTTATTAATGAATTGAGAGACGAGCATATAATTTGAATAGACAGGTTATGGAAAATGGAGTTTGGGTATTTATAGAGAACGATTTGGGAGCCATTGCGGATGT
>JAFDBA010000075.1 GCA_019313505.1 Deltaproteobacteria bacterium | reverse complement strand
CGCCACTTTACTATCTTTAGCAAGCTAAAGAGTTCTCGTACGACTTGCATGTGTTAAGCACGCCGCCAGCGTTCATTCTGAGCCAGGATCAAACTCTCCAATTAAAATATATCAATTGCGTCTGCCTTCCGGCACTCGCAATGAATTAACTGCGAAACCTAACTCACAAGCTGTCACTATTTAGTTTTCAAAGATCAAAAAGAACCATTAAAAAATGGCTTTTAAAGCCCATACTGTCAAAGAAAAACAGTAGGAAACTTTTATTATATAAAATCAAACTAATTTGTCAATGTCTTTTTCAATATTTTTATTTATATTTGTACCAAAATGCTCATTTTTTTTACACTAAAAGAATCGAGATATTTAAAACTACTTGCTACCTTTGTCAAGACTTATTTTTAATTATTTTAATTTTATGATACCGTTTTTTTCCTGCCCTTAATAGTATTTCCAAATTAACAATATCACTGTCGGTTAACAGGTAATCAAATGATTCTATCCGTTGGCCGTTAACATAGGCTCCTCCCTGCTCAATGAGCCTTCTGGCCGCACTTCCCGAGTTTGCAAGGCCTACCATATGATACAACTTAAATGCCGGAATACCCTCTTTAAACCGGTCTATCTCTATTTTTGAATGTGGGGTCGAATCAACACTCCCTTCAATTTCAATCTCTAAGGCCGGCAAAACACCATTTAACTGCCCTGAAATACTACTAACTTCAAAACCATTTCGAGGAATCAAACTTGACGGTACAATCTCCTCAGGAACAATTCGAGCGCCAAACCTGTTTGCAGCGGCATAATAGGCTTTGATGGTTTCTTCCATCCCATGGGCAATCTGCGTCACCTCAAAAGCCAGTACAGCCTTCGCGCTGTTCAAATCAGCACCACTTAATTTTTCAAGCTTCTTGATCTCTTCCATGGGTAAAAATGTAAAGAGGGCCATAAATCTAACAACATCTCGATCGTCTGTATTTATCCAGTATTGATAATATTCATAAGGTGACGTTTTATTCGGGTCAAGCCACACAGCACCTTCAGCTGTTTTGCCCATTTTCGCGCCGCTGCTGGTAGTGATCAACGGAAAGGTAATCCCAAATACGGTTTCTTGACGAACCCTTCTAATCAACTCGACACCGGCAACAATGTTACCCCATTGATCACTCCCTCCCATCTGCAATCTGCATCCATAATGATCATAGAGTTCCAGAAAATCATAAGCCTGCAAAAGCATATAATTAAATTCAATAAAATTAAGCCCTTCTTCGGATTCAAGTCGCATTTTATAGCTTTCGGCTTTTATCATTCGATTAACTGAGAAATGTCGTCCAAAATCTCTTAAAAAAGGGATATACTCTAATTTAGTCAGCCAATCGGCATTGTTCAACATCAGCGCCTTGTCATCACTAAAGTCAATGAAACAAGATAGTTGTTTTTTAATACCAATTGCGTTCTCATCCACCATCTCAGGTGTTAGAAGCTTACGCATTTCAGTCTTTCCACTTGGATCGCCCACAAGGCCTGTACCGCCTCCGATAAGCGCTATAGGACGATACCCGTGTCTTTGCATATGTGCAAGTGACATTATAGGAACAAGGCTCCCCACATGGAGACTGGACGCTGTGGGATCAAAACCGATATAACAAGTTACTTGTCCGACTTCGAGATATTGGTCCAGCTCTTTTCCATGTGTTGTCTGATCAACAAAACCTCTTTCTTTAAGAATATCGATCAAATTCGCCATGTTATTTTGCCTCATTCATAATTTTCAAGTTAAATAGGACACCCCAGTACCATCTACCGGAGCTACGGGACAAGCAGATTTTCACAGACCCGCCTGCCATGCAAGGCACAAGCGGACAGATATACACAGATAATATTTTTATTTCTTAATTCAAGAATCTTTGCAATCTGTGTTCATCTGTGTCCAAAAAATAAAGTTCCTATACTATCAAGTTATTTGTTTGCATATTCCACAGCCCTGGTTTCACGTATAACCATAACCTTTATCTGGCCTGGAAAGGTTAGAGATTCCTCAATTTTTTTGGCAATATCCCTGCTGAGAAGTGTTGCATCTTCATCAGAAATAATACCACTTTCGACGATAACCCTGAGCTCTCTTCCGGCCTGAATGGCATAAGTATTTGCGACCCCACTAAATGATTTTGCTATATTTTCAAGGTCTTCCAGCCTTTTGATATAATTTTCAAGCAGTTCCTTACGAGCTCCAGGTCTTGCCCCTGATAGAGCATCAGCAGCTTGTATTAACAAGTCATACACAGAAATAGGCGGCACATCTTCATGATGAGCAGCAATGGCATGCACAACCTCGGGTTTTTCACCGAATTTTTTTGCAAGTTTAGAACCGATTATAGCATGTTGACCCTCGACCTCGCGATCAATAGCCTTTCCGATATCATGCAGCAATCCCATGCGTTTCGCCAGTTTCGAATTAAGGCCCAATTCAGACGCCATAATACCGCTTATAACACCAACCTCAACCGAATGCTGCAGAACATTCTGAGCATAACTGGTACGAAACTTTAATCGACCGATATAGTTAATAAGTTCGCTATGAATACCGTGAACACCCAAATCAAACGCTGCCTGTTCTCCGGCCTCTTTTATTATTAAATCAACCTCTTTCCCTACTTTTTTGACAACATCTTCAATGCGGGCCGGATGAATTCGACCATCCGATATTAACCGCATCAGTGAAAGTCTTGCAACCTCACGTCGAACCGGATTAAAACCGGACAAGATAACCGCCTCAGGCGTATCATCAATGATGAGATCAATACCGGTTGCCGCCTCAAGTGCACGAATATTTCGACCTTCTCTGCCGATTATTCGCCCTTTCATTTCATCGTTTGGAAGTTGAACCACTGAAACAGTGTGTTCGGCAACAAAATCTCCGGCGTACCTTTGGATAGCGGTAGCCATGATCTTTGTGGCTTTTTTATCTGCCTGCTCTTTTGTTTCATTTTCTATTCTTTTGATAATTTTGGCACCTTCATATCGTGCCTCGTTTTCCATGGCCCTGACAAGAAGTTCCTTGGCCTGTTCCGCTGTTAAACCAGAAATCTTTTCGAGCTGTCTCTTCTGTTCTTCAATGAGCTCATTATATTTAATTTTAATCCGTTCTATTTCTTCTTCTTTTCTCCCAAGCTTTTTCTCTTTTCGCGAAATGTCCCGTTCCCTACGTTCGAATTGATTTGTCTTACGGTCGATATTCTCCTCTTTTTGTACCAACCTTTGCTCTTTGTTTTTCAATTCATATCGAGTCTCTTTAGTATCAGCATCAAAGTCACTTTTCATCTTGAAAAGTCTGTCTTTAACCTCCAGTTGGGCTTCTTTTATCAGAGTTTCTGATCTCCTCTTGGCATCCCCTAATATTCGCGAAGTCTCCCTTTCAGCCGCCTTAACTTTCTGAGCTACAATTATTCCTTTAACCAAATAGGCAATTACAAAGCCTATCACGAATGCAATCACGATTATCATTAAATTATATTCATTCATTAGCCTACTCCCTGAAAATATTCATATTTAACACTCTCATCAAGATTAAACCTTTAAGTTCTAACTGTAAATTTCAATAGTTTAAATTTGATGGCTTCTTAAAAAGTCCGATTTAGACTGTTTCGTAAAAAGTTCAAATTCAAGACGTGCAAATTTTGTATCATCGGCTATCCGCCGGTCCCGTAGGGAGCTTACTTATCCTCCGTTGAATGATTACAAAATGCAGCACAATACAGAAGTTGAACTTTTTACGAGACCGTCAAGTTTCGTGGCTTAGTGCTCTAATTCGTAATTTCGATGATGTATTTTTGTCAGTACAACTATCCCATATAAACTGAAGTCCAAAAGTTTGAAGTTTGCATACACAGAATAAATAAACCAAGTTATAAATACGTCACCATATTTATAAATACATGTACTTAGTGGCTGAACTATTACGAAAACTTTTATTATGAGGAAGATTATGAATGAGAAATTTAGGAGAAAAAAGGTAAGGTGGCTGAAAAGCTGCTTATATCTGTATGATCTTAATGATCCAATAGATTTGTACAGACACTTCCTGCCGCATCAGATTAATAACTATTCTTTGATCTGAATTAAGCAGTACCCCTGCCACAATGCCGTGTTGGGAGGTCTTTGAACCAGTAATATAAAGTGGGCACCTTTTAATTTCTTTAGGCTTTTCTGTACAAGCAGAACATGCGCACCAAAATCAGGGAAGGCTCCCTTTCAATAAATGTTGGGTCAAAGAACATCTTCCAATCACAAACACGGCAGGGGTCAAAAGCCTGATTTAAAAAAACATCAAGGTCGCATTTCACTCCAGGAGGATAACATAAACTGCCTGGATCCCTTGACAAATACGGGCATTAAGGAAGGAGCGGGAAAAACAACTTATCACATATTAGTGGTATCAACTTGTTAAAAACCTTTATTCATTTACCGCAACATCCAATGCACGTATCAAGTTCGCTGATTGTTTAGAAATATCTCTCAACAAGTCCGAATGTTTTTTTTTTAGCTCAATATTTTCATTGGCAATATTAAGTGCAGCTAAAAACAAAGTTACAAATTTATTATCAGATGATTTACTCGAATGTTGAGTTTCAAACCTGGCCACTTCTTTGACAAGGTAATCAGCAACCTCTTTAGCATACGCTATGTCTGATTCTGTTTTAAATGTATAAGGCTGCCCAAAAAGTTCTATTGTTACAAGTTGTTCCAATGAATAAGTTCTTCAACCTTCCTAAGATCATCTCTTTTGGCCGCTATTCAACTTCTATAATATCCTCTAGCCTGACCAAAAGACTATCAATCTTTGACCGGATCAAAGCCTTTTCTTGCGTGTAATTGGTTTCAGCATCAACCTTACCTTGAAGCTCTTCCTCCAACCCCTTAATTTTATTTTTAAACTTTAGGTTTGTCGCCTCAAGTGATTTATAAACATCGATTACTTTTTCAACTTTTTTTTCAATTTCTTCAAATTGTCTTAAAATAAATTCGTTATCCAATCTTACACCTCATGATCTGTTTGTCTAATATAATCTTTTTTATTACCAAAAGTCAAGATTTATTCCTTAACCTGCTATGCAGAATGTTTTCAACCGCCATAAGGTCATGCATGCTATTAACCCCAACAGTCTCTTTGCTATCGTCACCGACAAGCACCCCCACAACCTTCCCTTCCCTATATCCTAATTCGACAATATCCGTTAGATAAAACTCGCCTTGTACATTATCGGATTTAATTTTTGTTAATAAATCAAATAAAATTTCCTTTTTCACGCAATATATGCCGGTGTTGATCGTTTTTATCCTCTTTTGTTTAGCCGATGCATCCACTTCTTCTACTATCCCTGATACATTCCTGTTTTCATCAAACAGAACCCTTCCGTAGCCTTTGGGATTGTCAATTGTTACGGCTAAAAGTGATATGTCTCGTTTAGCCATAATATGGTCTTTTAAAAGCCTCATAACGGTTTCAAAAGTTAGAAGGGGCACATCACCACACAAAATAATCACTTCTTTAGTATGATCAGGTAGATAAGGAAGCGCACAGGAAACAGCATGACCTGTCCCAAGTTGATCTTTTTGTAAGGCAAAAATGACATGGGCGTTTTCTGATACCACTTTTCGGACTTTATCAGCTTGGTTGCCAATAACTAGAACCACATCATTTCCAGCAACCTTTTCGGCCATTTCCACAATATACATAATCATGGGTTTGCCTGATATCTCGTGCAATACTTTTGCTCTGCCGGATTTCATACGTTTGCCCATTCCGGCAGCAAGTATTATAATAGCTGGTTTCCCCATAATATTTTCCTTTTTTCACCCATCTCAAAACAATCTCTTTTTTATATTCTAAACCAGGAGCAGTGAATCCTTTGTTTTAAAACAAAAAGGGTAAACCAAATTATTGGCCTACCCTCATTATATAAACTCAAAAATTAACGGTAATTTATACTATTGCCTTGTTTCAGCAAGTCTTATTCGGTGAACGGCTCTTTCCAGAGCTGCCTTGGCTCTTGTGAAATCGATATCCTCATCTTCTTTTTCCAAACGTTTCTGGGCTCGTTCCATTGCAGCCTGTGCACGTCCGGTATCAACATCACGCCTCCTTTCAGCCGATTCTGCCAACACCGTAAGCTTATCAGGAAGGGCCTCAGCAAATCCACCGCTGGCAAAAATATATTTTTGCTCCCCATCTGCACCTGTATAATGTATCGTGCCTGTTTTTAGGGTCGTCAAAAAAGTGGTATGGCCCACAAGTACGCCGAACTCACCAAGACTTCCGGGAGCCACCGCAATTTGGACTTCTTCGCTAACAACCACTTTTTCAGGGGTAACCACTTCTAATGTAATATTTCCAGCCATCCGTTTGCCCTCATAACTATATTTATTCGGCCATCTTTTCGGCTTTTTCTAGGACTTCATCAATGCCCCCCACCATGTAGAAGGCCTGCTCAGGAATATCATCGTGTTTACCTTCAACTATTTCCTTAAAGCCTTTCACAGTATCTTCGATCTTTACATAAGACCCTGGAACATTGGTAAACACTTCAGCAACATGGAAAGGCTGGGACAAAAAGCGCTGAATTTTCCGTGCCCGTCCCACCGTAATTTTATCTTCATCAGACAACTCATCTATTCCCAGTATCGCGATAATATCCTGAAGTTCTTTATATTTTTGGAGGATTTGCTGAACCTGACGGGAAGTCTGGTAATGCTCATCGCCGATATAAGCCGCATCGAGAATTCTGGACGTTGAATCAAGGGGATCCACCGAAGGATATATCCCGAGTTCCACCAGTTGCCGTGAAAGAACAACCGTACCGTCAAGATGTGCAAATGTTGTGGCAGGAGCCGGATCAGTCAAGTCATCTGCCGGCACATACACACACTGGACTGCTGTAATTGAGCCCTTGTCTGTTGATGTGATCCGTTCCTGGAGTTCCCCCAGGTCAACAGCCAGAGTCGGTTGATACCCAACCGCCGAAGGCATTCGTCCCAAAAGCGCTGAAACCTCGGAACCGGCCTGGGTAAATCGGAATATATTGTCGATGAAAATAAGAACATCCTGGCCCTCTTCATCCCGAAAATATTCCGCGGCGGTAAGAGCTGAAAGAGCAACTCGAGCCCTTGCTCCCGGAGGTTCTGTCATCTGTCCGTATATCAGGGCAGCCTTGGGTAGAACTCCGGAATCTTTCATTTCATAGTAAAGATCATTCCCCTCACGAGTCCGTTCGCCAACACCTGCAAAAACGGAAATGCCGCCGTGCTCCATGGCGATATTGTGTACCATTTCCATCATAATAACGGTTTTTCCCACACCGGCACCCCCGAACATCCCCATTTTACCCCCTCTAGGGAATGGTACCAGCAGATCGATAACCTTAACACCGGTCTCGAGAACACGAACCGATGTATCCTGTTCCGTAAATTTTGGGGCATGACGATGTATGGGCAGCATCTTTTCCTGGCTAACCGGTCCCAAACCATCCACCGGTCTTCCAACCACATTAAGAATCCGTCCAAGTCCGGCTTCACCCACAGGCATCATAATCGGTTTTCCAGTATCCTTAACCGGCATCCCCCTGACAAGACCGTCGCTTATATCCATTGCAATCGTACGAACAATATTATCGCCCAGGTGCTGCGCAACCTCAACAACAAGATTATCAGCCTCATCGCTGATGGCTGGATTGCTAATCAGAAGTGAAGTAAGAATCGTAGGCAGTTTACCCTGTTCAAACTCCACATCAACCACAGGCCCCATAACCTGTATAATTTTACCTATATTTTCTCCCATCTATAGACCTCCAAATCTGTTATTTGTTATTTGTTAATCGATCAACAAACAACGATTAACTATTTCCCAGGTTTACCCTTTAATGGCCTCGGCACCGCCAACGATATCCATCAACTCAGCGGTAATGGATGCCTGCCGAGCCTTGTTGTATGCCAGAGTAAGATTGTCTATCATATCGTCACAGGCAGTGGACGCGTTGTCCATTGCCATCATCCGTGCAGCATGTTCACTGGTGGATGTCTCCAGTAACGCACTGTATAATTGCACATATACGCTCATTGGCAGTAACTCACCCAGAAGTTCATCAGGAGATGGCTCACAAATATGCTCCGCCAGATACTGCTTGTCCTGGTCTTCGGTCTCATCTTCATCAATTTCCAATGGCGGTATGGGAAGCAACTGTTTTATTGTCGGGACCTGTCGACCCATGCTGATGAACTCTGAATAAACGACATAGACTTCGTCATATTCTCCATTAAGAAATCCGTCTATCAAGCCTTTGCCAACTGTGGAAGCAATATTGAACTTGATTACAGTCCCAATGACCCCGATATGCTCGCTTATGATAGGAATTTGACTTTTACGGCACCGATCCCGTCCCTTTTTGCCAAAGTTTGTAAAAGAAAACTCTATATCCTCTCCAGTTTCTTTTATAAATGAATCGGCTTTGGAAATAAGGTGTGCATTGAAACCGCCGCACAAACCCCGATCCGACGTACACAAAATAATATGTTTTTTTACGACTTCCTCATGCGGCAAAAGAAGAGGGTTGGCTTCCTCTCCCGCTCTTCCTGAAAGCCCCCCAAGAACTTCGGCAAACTTTTCAGCATAGGGTCGAAAGCCATCCATATTGGTCTGTGCGCCACGCAATCTGGAAGCAGCCACCATGTTCATGGCTCTTGTGATTTGCTTTGTCTTCTTTACCGCACCTATTTTTGTTTTGACCTCTTTTAACGTTGCCATACAAATCAGCCTTTATATTAAAGTTATTTGTTGTTTTCGTTTCGATTACCTAATTATACAAATCAACAAATAACTTATTTGATTGTATCCTTGAACTCCTCGTCATAAGCGTTCAAGGCCTCGGTCATAACTTTGTCAAGGTCATCTGATATCTCTTGTTTCTCCGCAATTTCAGTAAAAATCTGAGGATATCTGTCTTCAATAAAAGGGTACAGCCCGGCCTCATATTTCCCTAAAACATTAACAGGATATTTGTCGAGAAAACCTTTTGTTCCTGCATAGAGTATTGTCACCTGTCTTTCAACCGAGAGCGGTTGAAACTGGGGCTGCTTCAAAATCTCAACGAGTCTTTCTCCACGGGCAAGCTGTGCCTGAGTCGCCTTGTCCAGATCGCTTCCAAAAGCGGCAAATGCTTCAAGCTCACGGAACTGGGCCAGATCAAGCCGCAGTGTACCGGCCACCTGTTTCATGGCTTTGACCTGAGCCGCGCCTCCAACGCGAGACACAGAAAGTCCAACATTGATTGCAGGCCTGACACCCGCAAAGAACAGACTGGGCTCAAGAAAGATCTGCCCGTCGGTGATGGAAATAACATTTGTCGGAATATATGCTGAAACATCACCAGCCTGGGTTTCAATAATCGGAAGCGCTGTGAGAGAACCGGCACCCAGTTCATCGTTGAGCTTGGAGGATCGTTCCAGCAGGCGGGAGTGATTATAAAAAATATCACCCGGGTAGGCTTCACGACCTGGTGGACGTCTTAATAGAAGTGAAACCTGGCGATATGACGCCGCCTGTTTTGAAAGGTCATCATAGATTATGAGCGCATGCATCTTATTGTCCCGAAAATATTCCCCCATGGCGCATCCCGCATAAGGAGCGATATACTGCAATGTCGCCGGGTCGCTGGCACAGGCGGCAACAACCGTGGTATATTCCATGGCCCCGTGTTTTTCAAGG
>JAFDBA010000240.1 GCA_019313505.1 Deltaproteobacteria bacterium | reverse complement strand
AAGACTGGCATTGAACATATTCATCGCAAAACTCTTTTGTCTTTGGAGGAATTCTATCTAAGATTTTTTCCTTTAGTACGATATCTAATAGAGTGTTACAACGAAGACATCTTGAAAAAGGCTTTATGTTATCTTTAATATCCAGGTAATCTATGATTCGTCTTATCTGTTCTGTGGTTGTACCGGGGCGTATAAAAATTCCATGGCTTACATCTTTGAATTTAAGGAGCTTTCTGCTCTTGGTTAGTATTACTCTGTTTTCTCTTTTGGATATTTCAATTATTTCACGAGAGGAAAGTAAGGGATCGTAATATAAATCAAGTCCCAGGACTCTCATATATTTAACTATATCCCCAAGGTTGATATCAGCTATAAATTTGTTCCTGCGAAGCGGGATTTTTCTGAGCAGGGTAACATCTGTAATATTGAGGGATTCAAAAACAGGATATACGCTTACTCGGTCTTCATCTTGGAGAATGTAATTAAAATCTACTGAATTTCCATTCACCAAAATAAGGTCGATTTCTGTATGAGGAACTCCGAGTGCTTCTATCATATCTTTTATTGACCTTTTCCCTTTAAACTTTGCTTCAAAATCAGTTTTTCTTCTGTGCTTTGGAAGAAAGTCATTTAATTCCTCATAAAAGCGGAATGTTCCTTTTGGCATCGCTTAAGTTTTCCATTGCAATGTGAAGTTTCAATGGTAAAAAATTATAAAGTATGTAGCCATCTTCGATAACAATTGATGCAGGTTTTTGGTAGTGTCCATCCATAACTGAGGATTTTTGTTCAAAATCAAAGCATGTGAAAAAAATAACCACAGGCATATGTTTAATATTCCGAAGATTATTTTTTGAACATAACGCAGAGATTGGGCAAAAAGACCATTTATGGGTGGACAATAGGTAGAAGTTAATTGAAAAACAATCATATATCAATTATAATTTATTTTTATGGGAACATGCAATTTTTGTAAAAAAAGCGCGAAAACGATTTCAAAGGAAATTCCTATACTATCAAGTTATGCCTGACAGAAAGAATAATGATGCTAATTTCTAAATCAACGGTGCTATGGGTATGCGGTCTGACGTTAGCCATTCTGACTGCCGCTGTAGTTTTTGTGTTCAATCCAATGGGGCTTGGCCCCGAGCCGGAGACCGTACTCTCTCACGAATTTTTTACCACATCAACCCAAGACTTGAGCCAGCTCGAGCTTCTTGTGGACGGTAAGGAGGCATTCGATGAAATTCTTGAGGCAATTGATTGTGCCCGATCTTCGATTTTCGTTCAAATATTCATATGGAAAGACGATACCATAGGACAGCGAATTGTGGCCGGACTCAAAGCTGCGGCCAAGCGCGGTGTAAGAGTGACGGTCAGAAAGGATGCGCTGGGAACGTTCTTTGAATTTGGTGACATGGTAAAGGGTAAGATGAGCCCGGTTTTTACCAAGGCCGGATTGAGGGGATATGAAAACATAGACGTGGATGTAGATGTGTTTGCAGGCACAGACCACAGTAAGTACTTTATCGTGGACGAGCGCCTCGCGATCTTCGGTGGAATGAACATCGGCGAGGAATACCATTCCCAATGGCATGACTACATGGTGTTGATCCGGAGCAGGCAATGGACAACGTCTTTTACAGATTTAGTTATGAAAAGCTTCCCCTGGCCAGATCCGTCACCTTTTGTGGTAGCGGTAAACGATGAAAGGGCCACGGAGATTCGCACCGCACTGATCCAGATGATCGATAACGCCAATGAAAGCGTCATCATAGAACATGCGTATTTTTCCGACAGCAAAGTGATAGAAGCCGTGAGCCGGGCTGCCCAAAGAGGAATCACCGTAGAGATCATACTGCCCAAGGAGACCGATACCCACGGTTATGCCAACATGTCCACGATTAACCGTCTGCTCGACTCAGGATCTGAAACCAACCTAAAAGTATTTCTTTATCCCCATATGAGTCATGCCAAAGTGGTGTTGACCGATGGAGAAATTGCCGCCGTTGGATCGGCCAACCTAACCCCGCGGAGTATGCTGACCAGCCGGGAGGTAACCCTGTTCGTTCACGGTTCGCGTGACGATCCGTTTCTTAAGAAACTGCGTCAGCGGCTCAATGCGGATGTTGATAAAAGCGAACAGATTATGGCGCCATTTAAACTCTGCTTCACTGACAGAATTAAAGCTGTGGTGGGGAAATATGTCTGGTAAAAATAAATGATGGCTTCGTAAAAAGTCCAACTTCTGCGTTGCGCTGCATTCCTCATCACTGCGACGTACTATATGTACGTTCCCTTCGGGACCGGCGGATAGCCGATGATACAAAATTTACATGCCTTGAATTTGAACTTTTTACGAAACCGTCTAAATCGGACTTTTTACGAGACCGTCATCTTTAACACGGGTACAAAATAAAGTAACAGAGTCAGGACTCGACTTGGGACAAAGTTTTTGAAAATGTCCCATGTCGAGCGCTGAACTCATTACCCCGCACAGTGGCTCGCCCCTGCGGTTCCTTTCAGCATTGTTATTGCACTTGCGGTGCTACCTTTATTTCCACCCTTCGGTTTAACCGGCGGCCCGCTTCCGTATCGTTTTTTGCTACCGGCATTGTTTCACCAAAACCGACGGGTTGAATACGACTGATGTTGACCCCTCTCTGGACCAGAAGGTCTCTTACAGAGTTTGCGCGCCGAAATGAAAGGTCCATATTGTATTCATCTGTACCAACGCTATCCGTATGCCCTTCAACCCTTATCAGGGTTTCCGGAT
>JAFDBA010000239.1 GCA_019313505.1 Deltaproteobacteria bacterium | reverse complement strand
TGCTTTTCTGCCATAAACATGAATAGTCTCCTGACCTTGATAGACCGGCACATGACTAACAGCCTCCAGACCATTTCCGATCGGAGGGTAGCAAGGTTTTCCATGATCAGAAATGCTTCGTCAAAACCAACTTTTCCCGGCACCAAGTGAAGCATCTCCATGGCTGCCCTTTCGGGGGAAGATATCTTTATGAAAAAGTTTTTTTCCTTGAATTCGGATAGACTCTCCTGACTGTCCTTTGGGAAAAGATTGGTCCGGGTCATGACGATATCTACCCCTAAACGCTTCCCGTTGAACCAGCTCGGCAGAACCTGACCTTGTTTTCCGTACAGAAATACCTTTCTTTTGCCACTGGGCAAATAATGGGCGTACCCTTTTAACTCAAGGGCAGTCTTTCCTCCAGGGTATACGTTCAGGCCCAGTTGGGCCTGAAGGGCATAAAGGGCTCCGGTCCATTCCACTTTGTCTCCGTAGAGGGTATAGGCGCCTCTTCCAAAGGACTGAACCCAGCCGTTTTTTTTGTATTTCGTGAGGAGATCATGACTGAAGCCTACCGTGTTCAAGTAGGATGCTGTAGCGGGCGTCCCTCTCGGCCACTGACTGATGAGGCGGTTTATTTTTGATTTTGTTTCATTACACATACTCATTAAACAACCATATTTTTAAACTAAAGTCAAGAAGTGGTTTAAATATATGCCTGTTTAATAACTCAGAGTTATCCAATCATGATAATTTCTAAACCAAGAAAAGTGTTATGGGAAATTTTGAGAAGAATCCTTAGGGGTGTAACCTATTGCTGCTCTAATACATAACGGCCTTAAGTTTTTAAAATTTACGATAATTTAAAAACTTTGCTAAGAAACTGATAGTTTCAGATATTATTTCAGACCCTAATGATACCAGCTCGGCAAAAAACCTGCTATATGTCTGACAGATCCGAGCTTGGATCTGATTGCATACAGGTGCTATCGATCACCGGGTCTCTACCATTTAAATATTCTATTTCTGTATAATGATGGTTAAACACCTGCCTCAAAAACCGGATACACGGCTTCTCATTTATCAAACCGAAAGCGGAGAAACAAAGCTGGGAGTCAGATTGGAAGATGAAACTGTTTGGTTAACGCAGAACATGATAGCTAAGTTATACCAAACAACCAAACAGAATATCAGCTTGTATATCCAAAACATTTATAAAGAAAGTGAATTAGAAACGGAAGCAACTGTCAAGAAATACTTGACAGTTCGATAGGAGGGCGTCAGAGAAGTGACGCGTATGCTGGATTATTATAATCTGGACATGATAATTTCTGTGGGCTACCGCATAAAATCTCATGTCGCCACCCGTTTTTGCCAGTCCTTAAATTCACCGGGACGGAGTCGGTAACGGGCATAGTTTCCCTCGTGCAATGCGGCTATTTCTTCTTTGGAGATCTTGAGAAAGTGTTCACGGTCATTCTCCGGCACCAGATCCTTGGCTAGATGTGAAAGGACTTCTCCTGTATCAATAGCATTCCCCCGGCCAACCTGACGGATCGCCTCACCCACGCAATCGATCAAGGCTTTCCGGTAGCGCAGCCGGAATGTATCGGGTTCCCCCAAAGTATGTCGCACTACTTGATAACGATCGCACGACCGTTCATAGGTCCATACAAATACGTCCTTCATAAGTTCAATGCGGTTCAGTTCGTAAACACCCAGCAGCCCATTAATATAAAGGTCTTCAGGTACATCCATGAAGGACAGCGGGCACAGGTTGTGGTGAATAAGAGGAATATTCGCCGCCAGTCGCGACACCCTTTTATTGACGTCCTCAAACGGTTGTAGGTAGGGAAGGTGTATTGTGACAAAAAATGCCTGTTCGAATGGATCGGATATGGCGGCGGCGGTATCCAGGATTTGATGGAATATTTCATCGATTAGTTGTGGTACTGCCAGCGGTTCGTAGACAGACTTTCCGATACCGACAGGGATAGCACGCAGTTTTCCCGATGCTGATGGATCACCCAGCAGGTTATCCGAGAGCAGGGCATGAAGATTCAGAATGGTTCGCCGATCAAACCCGATTTCATCTACCGCATCTACGAGGAACTCGATAGCTGCTTTGTGATTGAGTATCATTTGGGTCTCGAAGGATGTTTTCCCGGGCGCAGCTTCCCCGAATGCGATGAGCCTTTCGGTTTCAAGGAGCGAGTAGGTATTTCCTTCCAGGCGACTTGACGCCCAGGAAAGATCAATCAAAAGCCTGTCAAGGATTTGTCGAATGTAAGTCCCTGCGGCATAGTCGATGCCGATTCGCCGGCCTTTATCCATCAAGTGATTACGTATTGCGGCCGGTAGGTACCAGGTTACATTCGGCTGATAACTGTCGATGAATTCCCGTTGATAACTAACCGGCCGGCGGGCAGATAACGGCCGGGAAATCCGATTTTTTACCTCTTTCGCATCAACGGAAAGGAAGATACCGCCATTGGCTTCAGCCGATTTTTCAGCGGATAAAATGGGTAGATAACGTGTGGCCCGTCCCACACCGGCAATTAGAATCCTTCCTGCTTTTTCAAGCTGGGCCAACCGACGTTGCAAAGTACGACGATTGAAGGATAGGCCCTGACTCTCAAGGGCCTTCTCGATTTCCCCAATCCGCCACCCATCAGGCCGGTCGGCAAGCAGGGTTTCAATGGGGTATAGATCCTTTTCTGAGATGTATTTTGGCATTTTTTTGTCACAAAACAAGTTTTACGCGACAAAATAGTCTTTTATTTGTCGTAAGTCAAGCTTTTATGACACATTA
>JAFDBA010000074.1 GCA_019313505.1 Deltaproteobacteria bacterium | reverse complement strand
GTCACAGGTTCAAGCCCTGTTCCGCCTACCATTGGGGGGTGTAGCTCAGTTTTGGTTAGAGCGCCGGCCTGTCAAGCCGGAGGTCGCGAGTTCAAGTCTCGTCACTCCCGCCATAAAAATAAAAGCCTGTCATGCAAGTGATAGGCTTTTTTCGTATTATCGTAGGTTCTTTTCCTCGTGATGTATTTATTTTGCCCTGAAAAATCTGGTCCTGACCCTGTCCATTTTCCATAAAAAACTCCAATTAGATTTCAAGCGTTTTGATATATTTGGCTGCTTTGGAGATTTCACGTTCGCTGAAAACACGAATATTGTTTTCTTGCAGTAGGGCTGTAGTAACCCCTTTGCCCGGCTTTTTGACGCCGGAAAAACTTCCGTCATAAATATATGTGCTTCCGCACGAAGGACTACCATCTTTCAGGATGGCAAGTTTGGTTTTATGTAAGCAGGCAAGTTCAAGTGTCTTTTGAGCACCGGTCACAAAATATTGAGTAACATCCTTTCCTTTAATGTTCATGATCCTTACGTGTCCATGCAATACCGTACTTCCGTCGTGGCATAAGATTTCCGAGCAAGGTCTGGGTACTGGAAGCCCTCCGGCAACTTCGGGACAGAACGGCACCAGACGTCCCTGGAGCTTCCAATCCGCTAACATATTGCTTTCATGGTGTTTAATCCGTCCGTTGTAACGAACATTTTCTCCGATTAAGCAGGCGCTGACAAGCACTTTATTCATTTTCATCCATATTTTTTTACAGTTGAATCATCAGTTTGCACGATAACCTTAGACTTTTTACGAGACCGTCAAGAATTTGGTCCCTTGTTTTAGTAAACTCATTGCCGCACTTTAGCAACAAATTTTCAAGAGCAACACTCTTTCTCCTTGAAACCAGTCCTGCAGGCAATGCACAAAATTATAGATACCCCCCGTAAAAATTAGGGGGTATCGAGTAAAATTGTTATGCCTGCAAAATTTATTGTTTGACACACCCTGACAATTATTATACTTGAAAGCGTTTTTGACTGATGTTTATAAGATTGTCTAACTAATTGGAGAAAGGCATATGGAATTCTGGAGGATTCCACTTGACGCGGACACAATACAAGTCTCTCGGGGCATAGTGCACATCCTGGAAGATAGATGTAAAGGATGTGGATACTGCATCGAGTACTGTCCCAAGCAGGCCTTGGAATTTTCTGCAAATTTCAATCAAAAGGGGTACCATCCCCCTTGTGTTATCAAGCCCGAGGAATGTGTAAACTGTCACTACTGTGAAATCATCTGTCCGGAGTTTGCCATATTTTCAGTAGAGAGTCTACAAACAACTGAACTTAAACAAGTAAGAACTTAAAATTATTGTTAGATTTTAATAAGTTTTTTTAACGTTTACCAAATTATTCTGAAGATTCAAGACTCGGATTTTTGGTTTAAAGAGGGTTAGACAAAAAATATGACGAAACCAGCTGTCCTTACAGGTGAATATTTTATGACAGGTGATGTTGCCTGTGCCGAAGGCGCACTGGCAGCAGGATGCCGTTTTTTTGGAGGATATCCCATAACACCTGCCACAGAGATTGCCGAACGGATGGCTATCCGGCTTCCTCAAGTTGAAGGATGTTTTATTCAGATGGAAGACGAAATCGGTGCCATGGCCGCAATACTTGGTTCATCATGGGCCGGTGTAAAAAGCATGACCGCTACCTCCGGACCCGGTTTCAGTCTTATGATGGAAAATATCGGTCTGGGGATCTGTACCGAAACCCCTTGCGTTGTAGTAAATGTTCAGCGGGGAGGTCCCTCCACAGGTCTTCCTACACAAGGTGCCCAGGGCGATATGATGCAGGCCCGGTGGGGGTCACACGGGCACTATGAAATTATTGCCCTGGCGCCGTCCTCACCCCAGGAAATATTTTATTTAACGATCACAGCATTTAATCTGAGTGAAAAATACCGGTTGCCGGTTCTCATCATGACCGACGAAATCATCGGGCATATGAGTGAAAAAGTCATTATTCCAGAGGCAAAATCAATCAAGCTCGCATCGCGTCCCAGGCCCAAAGGGAGAAAAGACCGCTTTAAACCCTTTGCACCTGGGCCAAATGGTGTTGCACCGATGCCGGCGGCAGGGGAAGGCTACAACCTGCATATTACCGGTCTTACCCACGATGAAAAAGGGTACCCGGTAATGGATGTAGAAACCCAGACTGAGATGATGGCCCGGATTACCGAAAAAATCCAAAAAAATTTAGACGACATCATTCAAACAGATAGCTATCTCCTTGATGATGCTGAAATTGTTATTGTTTCTTACGGAGTTTCAGCTCGAACCAGCATGGCCGCTGTAGCTGAAGCCAGAAAGCTGGGGATCAAAGCCGGACTTTTGCGTCTGGTGACGATCTGGCCTTTTCCCGAAGATCAGATTCGCAAGTTAGCAGATAGAGTCAAAGGATTCGTGACGGTAGAAATTAATCTGGGTCAGATCCATCGGGAGGTTGAACGATGTGCAGGGGGCAAGGTTCCCATATTTTTAGTGGGGCATTCCGGAGGGACCATTATCCATCCTGACGAGGTTGTTAAAATGTTGAAAGAGGCCTTTTAGACCATGCAAAAAATCCCGATGACATCCAATAAACAACCCGATCATCCCCTGGACGATCTTATCCGAACGGATCGTATTCCCCATATCTGGTGTCCGGGGTGCGGAATAGGAACCGTGTTTTCTTCGTGTCTGGCTGCTTTGAAAGGAAGCGGCATCGATCTTCAAAAAACTGTGATGGTCTCGGGAATCGGTTGTTCGGGACGTGCGGCCGGTTATGTTAAACTGGATTCTTTTCATACAACCCACGGGAGGGCCATACCCTTTGCCACAGGATTAAAACTTGCCAACCCTGAACTTAATATAGTGGTATTCAGCGGTGACGGCGATCTCTTCGCCATCGGCGGAAACCATTTTATCCATGCGGCCAGGCGGAATATGGATATGACAGTTATCTGTGTAAATAATTTAAATTACGGGATGACCGGAGGCCAGGTGGCCGCAACCACACCTCACCTGGCGAAATCGACAACAACACCTGCCGGAAATCCCGAAACCCCTTTTAATCTGCCGCTAATGGCCTATGCGTGCGGCGCCACGTATGTGGCCCGATGGACCATGCTGCACATCAGAGATCTTACGGATTCCATAACAGAAGCGATTTGTAAAAAAGGGTTTTCCTTTATTGAAGCACTTTCACCGTGTCCGGTAAATTACGGCCGGCGGAATAAACAAAAGCCACTTGACATGCTAAAGTTATACCAGGAAAAAGCGATCATAAAAAATGATGCAGATCCTTCTACACTGGATATAGACTTTGAAAAGGGCATCATTTTGGGCAAATTTATCGATCTGGATCGACCAACGTTTATCGAAGAGTATGACAAGATCTACCGGCCGAGCCGTCTTCAGGAAAACGTTCCGGAGTTGAACTCATGACCGACTCTCAAAATTATAAGCAGAGAAAAAAGGAAATTATAATAACAGGCTTTGGCGGCCAGGGCATTATCCTTGCGGGTATTATCCTGGGAAAAGCGGCTGCCATTGGTGAACACATGGAAAGCACACTTGTCCAGTCGTACGGGCCCGAGTCTCGTGGGGGTTCGTGTAATGCTCAGGTTGTCATTTCCGATGAAATAATCCATTATCCTTATGTCAATCAGCCGGATATTCTGGTTTGCATGTCTCAGTCAGGCTATGACAAACTTATCAAGCAGATGAAGCAAAGAGGAACTTTAATCATTGATAAAGATCTGGTTCGTCCTTCCCCTGGATTAAAAGATGATTTATTTTCTATCCCTGCCACCCGCATGGCCGAAGAGCTTGGACGAGTGATGATCGCCAATATCGTTATGCTCGGTTTTTTTACAGCCGTCACAGACGTTATTTCCATGAATTCAATCCAAAAGGCCATCGTAGAATCAGTTCCAAAGGGTACTGAAGAACTGAACAGCAACGCCTTCAAAAAAGGTCATGACTATGGCCTGGCCACACTCAAGGGACGACAGAAGAAGGCTACAGGTCAAGCAGGAGCTATTTCATGAAACGTCCCAAAGATCGGCTTCACAGGGTTACTGTTATCGGTGCTACACCGGCCGGCATAGCAGCAACCAACAAGCTTGGAGAGCTGGGCATTCACCTCACCCTTGTAGATTCTGATTGTGATTTGGATAAAAAACTCTCCCGGGATGAATGGGTTCTGAAATCAGGCGTTCCTTTAAACCATGCCCATCGACCCGGGCTTATCAGAATTATGAGAAACCCTGCCATTCGATGCGTCTTTCCCGCGAAAGTCTCCTCGATTAAGCATAATCGCCAAGGATTCCGTGTTCACCTAAACATCCTCCAAACCTTTGTAGATCAAGATATATGTACGCTCTGCGGTCGTTGTGTCGAAATATGCCCGGTTTTGCTTCCCGGAGGAGAAAAAGCTATCCAAATTAACAGTAGACGAAGCCTTCCCGGTCGGCCGATTATAGATAAACGGCACCAACCACTCTGCCAGGCAAACTGTCCCCTGGGGGTTAACGCCCAGGGGTATATTGCCCTTGTAAAAGCAGCCAGGTTTGCCGAAGCCCTTGACCTGATCAGGGAAAATAACGTTTTGCCAGGCATCTGCGGACGCATTTGTACCCACCCTTGTGAGACCGTCTGCAGAAGGGGTGAACTTGATGAACCCGTTGCCATCATGGATATTAAGCGATTTGTGGCAGACCATGAGCGCTCCAATCCCAAAAACATACAACCCTCTGATGGTCATAAAAAGTCAGAAAAGATAGTCATTATCGGCTCAGGTCCTGGCGGGATTGCCGCTGCTGCGGACCTGGCCCGATTCGGTTATAAGGTAACCGTTTTCGAAAAAGAGAAAGAAGTCGGCGGGTTGCTCCGTTACGGAATCGGGCGTTATCGCCTACCCAGGGATATCATTGATAATGATCTTGAATATATTAAGAAACTGGGCGTACAATTTATTGCCAGCCATCCCATTGATCTAAACAATGATCTGGATTTGCTCAAAAAAGACTTTGACGCTGTCATTATCTCCATTGGGACGTGGTCTGATCTAAAATTAGGTGTTCCCGGAGAAACGCTGGAAGGTGTTGAAGGTTGCCTCTCTTTTTTGGGTCGTTTCTATCGCAACGAAATAAAAACACTGGATGAAAAAGTAGCGGTGATTGGGGACGGCAACGCCGCATTTGACCTGGCCCGTACGCTTGTGCGTCTGGGTGCCCATGTCACAATTCTATCCTGGTTCCCTGAAGATATTATTCCTGCCAATGCCGAAGAAATTCGGGCTGCTAAAGAAGAAGGAATTCTCATTCGAGACTGCACCAAGACCATTTCGTTTTTAGGTCAAAACGGTAAGCTCCATAGGCTGCGTTGCATGACCACCAAACCCGGAGAACCCGATGCCCAGGGTATCCCCTGGCCGGTCATTATTCCGGATAGTCCGCCCTTTGAACTTGAGTTTGACCGGGCTTTTGTTGCCATTGGTCAAAGAGGTGCCCTGCAGGGTCATAACAATTCGTTTGGCTTTAATGTCTCGACACAAGGTTTGATTGAGGTTGATGAATATTTGCGTACCAATCTACCGGATGTCTATGCTGTGGGAGATTCGGTTTCAGGACCCTCATCCGTTGTTGAAGCCATGGCCTCAGGAAGGAGGGTCGCCCGCATTGTTCATAGCGATATTTGTGAAGAAGAGGTCTTTTATCCTCAGCTCTTAAGACCGGAGGACAAAGATTTTCCGGAAATTTCCGCGGATATACCTTCACAGGTACGAACGATCATGCCGGAAAGGCAACCTGCGGCTCGCAAGGATAGTTTCCTGGAAGTTCCCATGGGCCTGAGTGAACAACAGGTTTTTTTGGAAGCATCCCGTTGTCTTCAATGCGGAGTTTGCAGCGAATGTCTCCAGTGCGTTGATGCCTGCGGTGCAATCCATGCGATAAACCATGCGCAATTGCCGGAAGAAACCATTGAGCAGACCGGTGTGGTCATCATTGCAGACCCGGAAATAGCCCCGAAGGTCAAGGGTGATGATGTCATTCGAGCGTACGGGCCCAAAACGGCGAAACCGGATGTTAACGCCATGTTTATTCGCGGTTTTGCAGCGGCTTCCCGGGCTATGATATTGCTTGGGGAAACCTTCCAGCGGCCAAAAGGTTATGGTTTGTCGTTTTCGACCCCTGATCCGGGACTCTCTTCAGAAATCCGTCTGGGAATTTTTGTCTGCAGATGTAACGATACCTTTGGATGGCTTGATGATATGAGTCAATATGTCGCAGGATTACAGTCTCAAGAAGATGTGTTCCATGCACAAGTTGTAAATTCGGCCTGTACTCATGAAGGATCCTCGAATATTATCCGGACGATTCGTGAAAAAGGACTTACCCGAGTGGTACTTGCATCCTGTGTATGCTGCCCGCTCAACTTTATTTGCAGCGCCTGTACGGACCAGCGAAGCCGTCTGAAAAACGCCTTGTTTACCGGAACAGGGATCAGTCGTTCAATGGTGCAGACCTGCAATTTAAGAGGAGAAGTCCTTCGTCTTTTAAAACTGAATCATTCCCTGGCTCTTAAAAAATTTACCGGATTCATTGATCGTTCCATGAATCGGGCAAGAAGATTAAAACCGCTTCCGGATCTTATTAGAAACTATAATTTCACCACGGCGGTAATCGGGACTTCCGAAGTCGCCACAAGCAGTGCGCTGAACCTTGTTCAAGCAGGATTGGATGTCTTTTGGTTCCAAGGGTCGCAAAAACCGCCAATTCAAATTCCTGATCATCCCAATATGCACAGCTTCGGAGGCTTTTCGATTAAAGAATTGAGCGGGACCCTTGGTAATTTCCACATCATCGCAGAATCAGTCGATTCCCGACAGATAATGACTGCGGGCTCGGTTATCATGGATGAAAAGTCAAGAAAGAAGATTAAGTATATTCACCAGGAAGGTCTGCCAGGCCGAACAGTTGCGTCTTCTATGCAGGAAATGGGCGTTCCTGGAATACCATTCTTTTATCCGGGCTCAACCGCTATTTCCGGACTTTTTTTAGCTGAACCGCCAGGCATCAATGTTTCTAACCGGAAAAAAGGTGCTGCTGCTGCTGTCCAGGCAGCAGCCATTATGCCGCGGGAACCGCGTCATAACAAGGGATATACTGTTGTAGTGGATGAAAACTTGTGCCGGAGTTGTGGACGTTGCATCCGTGTCTGCCCTTATCAGGCGGTGACATTACACAGAAACGCTATGGATGGATGGGCTGCCTGGGTGGACGAGACTCTGTGTAAAGGTTGCGGCAATTGTATTTCCGTATGTCCTTCCAATGCTGCGGACAGTCCGTATCGTAACCAGGAATTTCTCGAACATACACTTGAAAAAATATTGCTGACGTAAAAAATGAATGATTTCAAAATAATCTTGTTTTTATGTAACTGGGGTCCGCATACTGCTTTCCAAACACTTCAGGACAATGGAAGTGAAATCCCCACGGAAGTAAGTATGATGATTCCCTGCACCGGAAGAATAAGCAAATCCCTTCTGTTTAAAGCGTTTGAAATGGGAGCGGATGGTGTGCTTTTGTTAGGGTGCAAACCCGGAACCTGCCGATACGGCAGCGGCACGGCTACTGCCCGTGAGAATACCGAAGATACGAGGGAGATTATCGGACTTTTAGGCCTGGGAAAAGAACGGTTGCGGCATGTCACATTTCTTCCGGATGAGTCGGATCTATTATTGAAATTCTTGAATGACTTTTGCAATCAAATCCGGTCGCTGGGCCCGAGTCCTATGGCGCTCATCCGAATGCCGGAATCAGAAATTGTAAGCCGGGAGTCTTTGGCCGAGATCGTTTCTTATCATGATGCCTTTGCATGTCAGGACTGTGGGAAATGCGCTTCCGCTTGTCCACTGGCACTGATCGGCAAACCATTCTCGCCACGGGAGCTGGTCAATTCCATCATTGCCGGCGATATGGATTCTCTTTCTGTAAACAAAGATATTTGGTCCTGCCTGACCTGCGGCCTCTGCTATGACCGCTGCCCATCAGCAGTTAATTTTCCCGAGTTTATTCGTGATATTCGCCACGTTATTAGAAAAAACGGAGGAAATGCTCATGAGGCGCACGGTGGCTTTTTTCAGTCTCTGATGCGGACCATGACATCACCCGGTCTCAAAACAGAGCGATGGAATTGGCTGCCCCAAGATGTGGCGGTTGACTCCAAGAGTAAGATCCTTTTTTTCGGCGGTTGTAGCCCGTACTTTGACATATTTTTCAGAAACCATCTCGGTGTTGAAACCCTTAATATCTTAATGGATAGTCTTCGCCTTCTCAATTTTTTCGATATTAAACCGGCCCTGCTCCAGGATGAGCGATGTTGCGGACATGATCTCCTCTGGTCGGGAGATAAAGATAATTTTTTAAAATTAGCGTCAATGAATGTGGAGTCGATCCATAACCTTGGAATTGAGGAGGTAATTACGGCTTGCCCGGAGTGCTATAGGACACTGGCCCATGATTACCCAAAACATGGAATCAAATTAAATTTCAAGGTAACCCATATCTATGAACTGCTTGAAAGAGAAATCAGCAAAGGAGCCATAGATTTTAAAAAAATTAATAAAAAGATAACATTCCAGGATTCGTGTCGTTTAAACTGGCTTGAAGCTCCTGCAGACCTTCCCAGAAAATTGATTCGGCGCCTCAAGCCAAGCAGCTTTCGGGAAATGCAGAATAATGGAAAGTCGGCCATATGTTGCGGGAATTGCGCCTGGACCGGATGCGATGCTTTCAGCAAGGCACTTCAGGTCAAACGCTTGAGACAGGCCCATGCCACAGAAAGTGATCTTCTGGTCACCGCCTGCCCCAAATGTCAGATTCATCTCCGTTGTGCCATGGAAGATCCTTTTCTCGGAAAAGAACTTAATATGGAAATGATAGACTTGACAGGTATTATTGCAAAAACCATTTATTGGGAGTAATCGTTTACATTGGAGATTAACTTTTTGCAGACAATTGGACATTGAGAATTCGACAAAGGAATGAACATGGAACCTGTTACTTCAATCAATACTAAACCACAGACACGTATCGGTGTCTATGTCTGTCATTGCGGCTCAAATATCGCTCAGACGGTGAACTGCCCAAAAGTTTCTGAAACAGCGTCCAAGCTTGAGGACGTTGTTATTTCAAAGGATATCGCTTACGCCTGTTCCGAGCCCGGTCAACAGGAAATTCTGGATGATATTCATGAACACGGGCTGGACCGCATTGTAGTAGCTTCGTGTTCACCGAGACTTCATGAACCGACTTTCCGCCAGATGATGCAATCCGCCGGTCTTAATCCTTATCTTTTGGAGATGGCTAATCTTCGTGAACAATGCAGTTGGGTCCATTTGAATGAACCTGATGATGCAACCCAAAAGGCTGAAGACCTTGTAAAAATGGCCGTCTCCCGAGCACGATTACTCCAGCCACTTGAAGAGGAAAAACTGCCCCTCACCAAACGAACCTTGATCATCGGTGGAGGTATTGCCGGCATTCAGGCTTCTCTAGATCTTGCAGACAACGGTTATGAGGTCGTTCTGGTGGAAAAAAATGCTTCCATCGGCGGAACCATGGCCCATCTTGACAAGACCTTCCCTACCATGGACTGTTCCATCTGAATTCTGGGTCCTAAGATGACGGATGTCGGTCGACATCCCCTGATAAAACTTCACACCATGAGCGAAATAGTAGATGTTAAAGGCTATGTGGGCAACTTTGATATAAAGATATTAAAAAAGGCCCGTTATGTGTCAGAGGAAGATTGCACGGCGTGTGGTGACTGCGCTACGGCTTGCCCCGTAGTTCGTCCCGACGAGTTCAACCTGGGCTTATCATCGCGTAAGGCTATTTTCACCCCTTTTCCCCAGGCTGTCCCCTCGGCTTATGTAATCAATATCAATGAATGCCTGGGACACAACCCGGTTGTTTGTGCAAAATGTCTGGAAGCCTGTGAAAAGGGCTGCATCAATTTTCACATGTCAGATGATGAAATCGAGGAAAGGGTTGGATCAATCGTCGTTGCGACCGGACTGGAGCCTTATGATCCAACCGAACTTGATGAATACGGATATACAAGATTTGAAAATGTTCTTACCAGCCTTGAATTTGAACGCCTTGTCAATGCCGGGGGTCCTACCAAAGGAAAACTGATTCGCCCCACAGACAGAAGACTTCCTAAATCCGTGGGCTTTATCCAGTGTGTGGGCTCACGGTCTGCCAGGAAAGGCAGCAGTTATTGTTCCAACACCTGTTGTATGAACACTATTAAAAGCACACTGGTACTCAAAGAACATTACCCCGATATTGACATAAAGGTTTTTTATATCGATATTCGTGCCGTTGGCAAAGGATTCGAAGATCTCTTTATGCGTAGCCGTCGTCTGGGAGTACATTACTTGAGAGGTTTGCCGGGTAACGTTGAAGAGCTGCCGAATCATAGCATGCGAGTTGCGGTTGAAAATACGGTCACAGGCCTCCTGGAATTTTTTAATCTTGAAATGCTCGTCTTAGCTCTGGGGATGAAGCCGGCCAAAAGTACCCGTCGGCTCCAAGAAATGCTGGGGCTTCAGCTAACTTCCGATGGTTTTTTCCTGGAAGCTCATCCGAAACTTAAACCGGTTGATGCCGCCTCTCGGGGAATTTTTTATGCCGGATGTGCCGAGAGTCCCAAGGACATCAAAGAAAGCGTTACACAGGCTTCAGCGGCCGCGGTCCGCGCCATTCGTTTGATGCATAAAGGAGAAATTTATACAGAACCGATTACTTCAGAAATAGATCCCGAAAAGTGCACGGCGTGCGGCATGTGTGCTGAAGTTTGTCCCTATAATGCAATTACAAAAGGTATAAGAAAAAAGACACCGTCTGTCGTGAATACGGCAGCATGCGCCGGTTGTGGCACTTGTGCCGCTGAATGCCCTTATGACGCCATCGTTATGAACCATTTTACAGATGGACAGATTAACAACCAAATCGATTCCATGCTCGAAAAAAGTTCTCAAGAAAAGATTCTGGTATTTGCCTGCAACTGGTGCTCATATGCCGGGGCTGATTACGCGGGGGTCTCGCGTCTTCAATATCCCTCGAATGTGCGCATTATCCGAACCATGTGCTCAGGTCGAGTTGACGAAAAATTTATTTTTAACGGCTTCCTTAACGGTGCGCCGGTTGTTCTGGTAAGCGGGTGTCATATTGGGGACTGTCATTATATTGATGCCAATCGCTGGACCGAAAAAAGAGTTAAAAAAATACGCAAAAAAATGGAAAAATTGGGAATCAGACCCGAACGGCTCCAGCTTGAATGGATCAGTGCGGCAGAAGGTAGTCGATTTGCTGAGATAATGGGTAGGATGGAGAAACTTCGTCAGGGGGTTTCCATGCAGGAGATTTCAGAAACAATTGAGATCCTGAGGAATCGGGGGAAAAAACCCAAAACTGAGTAATAACAAAAATTATCAAAGATCCATACCACCCGCCGGCATCATTTCTTTTCAAATTTCATTGTACGTTATTACTCCAAAAGAGAAAAACCACAGGAATGGCGAGCTATTTCGCGGCCAATTTTATAAAATCGGGTGCGAGTGAGGTATCAGCAAAAGATGGGCTGAAGCTGAGATGTAAAAATGTGAAGTTATTTTTGCATGAGCCCTTGGTATATAGGAGAAACACATAATGGAAGAATGGGTCGAACAACTCCAAAACAGCGTCAACACCCTTGACAGACTGAAGGCAGTTATCAAGGTTTCCCCGGAAGAAGAGAAGGCCATAAATACTCTAAATACTAAATGGGGGACAACTCCTTATTTTGCTTCTTTAATGGATCCGGATACCCCTGATTGTCCCATACGCAAGCAGGTTATTCCTTCTATGAAAGAAACTGAGAATCGATATGGAATTCCCAACTACCTGATCTGGGAAGAAAACCGTGATACCGAGGAGGTTAGACCCGACTGTATTGCCAGGCAGTATCATGACCGCATTGCATTTACAGTAACTGATGTTTGTGCAAGTTACTGCCGTCATTGTTTTCGTAAAGAACTCGTGGTTGACCGAGATCTTAAACTTCGCTTTGATTTGGAAGAGGGTATAGAATGGATCCGTGAACATGAGGAGATTAGGGATGTTCTCATTACAGGCGGTGACCCTTTCATACTTTCAGACCAAAAGATTGAATATCTTATTCGCAGGCTGCGAGAAATACTCCATATCGAGATGATCCGTTTTGGTACGCGTACACCTATTGTTCTGCCCCATCGAATTACCGACGGTCTCAAAAACATTCTGGGCAGGTATCATCGGGTGCCAATCTGGGTGAATACTCAATGTAATCATCCAAAAGAAATTACGGAAAAGACGGCAAGGGCTGTTTTCGATCTCCTATCATGCGGGGTCAACGTGGGCAACCAGGCGGTTTTGTTAAAGGGGATTAATGATGACGTGGAGACTTTCAGGGCCTTGCACCAAAAGCTTTTAGCGATTCGCATCCGGCCTTACTACGTCTTCTACTGCGAGCCGGCGCCAGGAATCGATCATTTTCGGACATCGGTTGAAAAGGGGGCTGAACTTATTCGAGATGCACTGCAGGGTCATACCACAGGTTTGGCCCGGCCGATGTATGTCATTGCCGCAAACATCGGGAAGATTCCTTTAATGCCGGATTACTATATCATCAAAAAGAATGAAAAAGAATATACGCTGAAAAATTATCAGGGAATTTACACAACTTGGCCGAATATGCCGGAATAACCAGAATGTTTCATGATACCTGCTGACTATTGATTCGGCAGGTAGGGCGTCAGATCCTTGATGTATTCTGTTAGTATTTTGAAGCCGCCATCTGTTAATACAGAAATTGCTTTTTCTTCATCTTCAGCAGCCACCCTCATAATGAGCTGATAAATGCCCGGGTACTTTTTCGCAGGCCAGGTAACTAAACTCCGTATGCTGATCTGCTGCTCTTTGAGGAGTTTCGACACTTCAGCCACAATTCCGATACGGTCCTTGACCAGAACAATAAACCGGGTACTTTCCTCATCCACGCCTATGGCACGTAACAGAACCTCCATAACATCTGTAGTCGTGATGATTCCTACGAGTTTTTCCTCTTCCATGACCGGCAGAGCGCTGATCCGGTTTTCCTGCATGATTAGGGCGGCAGTTTCAATGGTGGTGCCGGATGATATGGTAATGATCTTTTTTATCATGATCATTTCAACGGTCAAGTGAGTTAACAGATAATTCAACTCATGAACGCTGAGAGTTGTGGCCGGAGAGGCCCAGCTCTGCTTAACATCTCTGTCCGAGACCAATCCAAGCAAATTTTCATTTTTATCTACTACCAGAAGGTGGTTTATCTGCTTATTTTCGATAATGTCCTTTGCTTTTAACACAGTTGTGTCAGGGGGTACAGTCACAAGGTATGTATTCATAACACGACCCACGTACATAGAGGCCACCTCCTTTGCGTGATAAAAACACCTTAACAGAAAAATTATACCAGTTTTAAGTGCAGCAAGCAAAAACAACTATTTATACAGTTCAATGTTGTTTAAGCAAAATCGTCCTTCTTCAGCATAATCTATCGCATGGGAAACATTCTCTTGTTCATATAAAACCTGGTGATATTGTATAGCCTGCAATATTTCACAATCTTTCGCACATTTTTCTTTAGGTCGACTTTTCTTTTGACAAGTTGCACATGGAGAAGAAATCATAATACCCTCCTCTATTATGCTAATATTATTATGAAAAACCATTCCCTGTAAAGCTTGGCTACATATAATTTACCAGCCTGTCTGTAAAACTCATCAAACTTGATATAACGATAACGTGAGAATTATTAAGTCTCTCCATCGGCCTTTTCCTGGTTCTGAAAAACCTCACAGTTCTTACACCAATTGCGCATGTCCCCTTTCCGAAAAATTTCCGTGCAAACTTCACGATAATATTGCATTTTCGGATCTTCAGGGCATTTTATAAATGTTTTGTCCATCTATTCTTTCCTTAATCTATATGCTAACAGTATAATATAATTGTATTTATTTAAGCCTTTTAAATATTAAAACATTTTTCCCAATACCTGTATAAAACAAAGCGTCTTGTGTGTCAAGTAAAAAGACACCACAATATATTGAGATAATTGTTGAAATACTGATTTAGCAGCTCAAGGTGATTTGTCCTGCTCATCACACCGCGGCAAGGGGAAAAATTATCTTTTATCACCAGTCGGCTCTATAATTTATTGAGAAGTTATTTTATATCTGAAGTTCAATATATTATGGTAACAGTCTTTTTTGAAAGGACTACACTGATACGAACATTTTACGAGTTTATTAAAGCTTAAGCAACCTTGCAGCGTTTCGACCGCAAATAGATTCAATCTGATTTTTTGACAGCCCGGTTTTTTCGAGCTCCTTGAAATATCTTGTGGGCTTTAAAAGCGGAAAGTCACTGCCAAATAAAATTTTGTCAAGGCCGGCAATTTCTTTTGCATACCTGTATATCTGAGTATCATAAAGAAAAGGGGATGCAGCGGTATCAAAATATACATTTTTAAAGCTTTCTTTTACATCCTTTTTTAAAAGATTGAAAAAGAAGATTCCGCCTCCCCAGTGGGCCAGAACGATTTTATTTTCCGGAAATCTTTTGATCAGGTTGTAAATTTGTTTCATAGTATTCGGCGTTTTGCCGGGATAGATGTGTCCCACTGGCTCATTGGTGTGGATCAAAAACGGCAAGTCCTTGTCATGGCAGATTGCCATCAAAGGGGCCAGTCTGTCCAGGGCGGTATCATCAATGCCGGATTCATAGAAAGCTATTTCTCCGATTCCTGAAAGCCCCCCTTCCATACAACGCACAGCTTCCGGAACAGCTTCCTTGCTAAACGGATCGAAACAGCACAAACCGATAAGCCGTCCAGGGTATCTCGCCACTACTTCCATGATGTAGTCGTTTTGTGCTTGAAATGTTTCCTTGGTTTTCCATGGAAAACCAAACACGACCGATTTGTCGATATCTTGTTCATCCATTGAAGCTATTATCTCTTTTGCACCCACAAGTTTTGATCCCGGTGAGCTGTACAGAAGCTCGAACGCAGATTCATTCGGAAAATATTTTTTCCTGTTTTCACATATGTCTTTGGGGAAAATATGCGTATGGAAATCTATGATCATTTTTATCCACCTTTATTCTAAATGATTTTCAACAACCACTATAACTTTTGATATTTTTCTATTATCAGGCTATTTTGATAAAATATCAAATTATATGTTTTTATCAACTGAAATATGATAAACTCGTAAAAATTCAAAACCGCTCAAGGACCTAAAAATTTGACGGGCTTATTAGCATGTTGATTGATTGAAAGGAGAAGAATATGAAAATCGAGACCAAGAAACCAACAGATAAGGATCTTGAAAAAAGAGATGTTTTATCCTGGCCCATATGGGAAAAAGAAATTTCTCGCTTCGACTGGCATTATGACAGTACTGAAGAATGCTACCTATTGGAAGGCAAAGTTATTGTTGAAACAAAAGATGGAGAGAAAGTGGAATTCGGGAAGGGCGATTTTGTTACATTCCCAAAAGGTTTGTCCTGTATCTGGGATATTAAGGCACCGGTAAAAAAGCATTACAACTTTAAATAAAAATATCAATTTAGCCTGTTGCTGTCCCATTGATTTAAAGGTCTCAAAGTAGGAGCATCTATAATATGAAATTAGGAATTATAGGTCTTCCCGGATCGGGGAAATCGACGATATTTGAAGCATTAACGCAAAGCATTCTTCCTGAAGGCCATAAGGGAGAAAATCGTATCGGTACAATCCAAGTTCCGGACAAACGTGTAGCTGTATTAAGCAAAATGTATAAACCCAAAAGAACTATTTATGCCCAGGTAGAATATTTCCTTCCGGGTATGATGCGACAAAAAAGAGATCAGAAAATTTGGAATCAGGTAAGAGACTGTGACGCTTTGATTCATGTGATCCGAAATTTCGGTGTCTACGGTTTTGAAAAACCGAAACCATACCATGATTTTCAAGCCATGAACCAGGAACTGATATTCGCTGATCTTGTTGTGGTTGAAAAAAAGCTGGAAAATAACGAACTGCACAGAAAACGGGACAAGAAGACGTCTCCTCAGGAAGTTTCTCTTTTAAACCAATGCCTTGAAAATCTTGAAAACGAGACGCCTTTAAGAAAATGCCTGGATCTTGTATCTGCCAATCAGTTAAGGGGCTATGCTTTCTTATCCGCAAAACCCATGCTGGTTATGTTTAATAATGAAGATGAGGATGACACGATTCCTGAAGCAGGAGATTTGACGTCCAGGGAGGATTGCACGGTTATAAGGGGTAAACTCGAACAGGAACTTGCCCAGATGTCCGTTGAAGAAGCAGAGGAATTTTTATCTGAATTCAATATTACAGCATCTGCCATGGACAGAGTCATCAAACAATCCTATGAACTGTTTGGCCTTGTTTCTTTTTTTACCGTGGTTAACGATGAAGTAAAAGCCTGGACCATAAAAAAAGAGACCCAAGCCGTTGACGCGGCGGGGATGATCCATACAGATATGCAAAAAGGGTTCATACGTGCAGAGGTGGTTTCCTATGAAGACCTTATGGATGCCGGCACCTATCATGAAGCCAGAAAGAAGGGAAGTGTAAGACTTGAGGGAAAAACTTACGAAGTTCAGGATGGAGATATCATAACATTCCGTTTCAATGTTTAATCCGCTTGTAAAACCTAAAAATAAAAAAATGTCTTTGAAACATAAATTAATAGGTTTCGCTTTTTCTCTTCTCCTTGTTATTCTTGTTGTTTTTTGCACACTGACATTTCTATATTTTAATATCCCGTCATATGTAGAATCCAAATTAATTCCTGAAATAGTTCACCAAGCAGGGATTCGGGACTACGCCTGCGATGTTCGCGGAATAGGTTTTTTCGGAGCTGATTTAGGGTCTGTGCGAATCGGTAATAGTAAGAATCCTGTGCTTTCAATAGCGTCAGTGCAGATAGATTATTCACCCAAAGGACTTTACGAAAAAAAGATAAAAAGAGTGGTTTTAAGCGGAATAGAATTGTTTTGCGAATATAAAAATGGAAAATTCAGAATCCGTGAATTCGATTTGAAACCCATATTAGCACAACTTCAATCATCAAGGAAAACAGTCCCTTCCTCAACAGATGCTTCTCGTGAATTCAAGGAAACATCTTTAAGGCTTCCCATTGAACTTGAAATTGTCCCGGGGAAAACAGATCATGGAACATCGGATGGGGATGTATTAGAGTCTATTTTGAGGTTGTATCCTCGGGGCCAGGAAATCGTCTTTACAGCGAATATTCATACGAGAAAAAAACAAGTTCTTCTCGAATTTGACACAACTTCCGTTGATCTTAAAAAATTTGCCGATTTCGCAAATCTGATTCCGGGACTGAATTTGTCCGGAGTAGCTGATATAAATGGTGAATTATCTCTCCAATTCAGCCCTTTCAAGATATCTTCTGCATCCGCCTGCTGTGAATTTATCAATACCGAAATTGCTTATAACAATTTAAAACTACGAAGTTTGCAAAACACTCAAAAAGAAAAACATCCCTTTAAGATTGAGATTAAGGGGAGTGGAGGGGAAAAATGGAAAATATCCGGCACCGCCAAAAACTGCAAATTTAAAATCAACGGTTTGGGTATTAGTTCAAACCCGCTTACATTCAATGTTTTCGGAAACGGGGGATATGCAACAGGTTTTGCGACTTATACCGTTGTCGCACCTGATGTTAACGTGACCGGAACATTTGGAACCCTAAAAGCACCCTCGGTAACCCTGAAGGGTAACGCCCGTCTCAGTCACTCAATGAAAAAGGGACGAGAATTGGCAACTTTTGAATTCAAAGCACCGGATACGGATTTAACCACGGCATCGGCAAAAATTAAAATACCCATGGTTTCACTCACAGGAAAACTTTGGGAAGAAAAAGATCGTGCTTTGCATGTTGGCAGCATTTTTAAATTCGAAGATACCAGCATAACGGATTCAAAGCTGCAAACAAAGATTGACGGAATCTGTGGAATTATTCCCCTGAAATGGCCTTTTAAAAGCACCGGTAAAAAAGGAACGTATATCGTAAAGAGGCTATGGTGGAAAAACCGGAACCTTGGCTCTGTTACGGGAACGATCCAGCAAAAAGGTTTGGGCCTGGTTTTCAAAGGTGTTCATATGAGCAGTCTTCTTCCGGATCTGTTGCTAAATTTTTCAGGAAAAGCCGGGACGTTTTCTTCCGACGATTATGAGGCCGGGATTCATTTTGAGCTCAAAGATTATAAAACCGTGTCTGACATTAATCTGGAGCAATTTATCCCTTTGGCAAAAGGTGTAACCTTTAATGGAGAATTCGGATTAAACGGTGATCTTACTTTTGATGATACGGGAATTAAAAGTTCATTGAATGCAAACTTAAACAACGCAAACCTGATGCTCAAAGAAAAGGGCGCTGCCATGGAGGGAATTCAAACTTCATTGTTCTTAACGGATTTGTTCCAAATACACAGCGCGCCAAAGCAGGAATTTAATTTTGACAAAGCTTCCTTTGGTGGATTGAATATCCATGATGGTAAAATCGAATTTCAAATAGAACCCGCCGGGTCATTATTAATTGAAAAGAGCGGTTTTGGCTGGTGTGACGGAAATGTGTATACCCAGGCCATGCGAATTTCCCCTAAAATTAAAGATTACAATCTGATTTTATATTGCGATCGCTTAAAACTTGCAATGATTCTTGAACAGTTCGGTGCAGTAAATGCAAAAGGAAATGGAACTGTGAATGGGAGGCTTCCCATTAGAATTAAAAACGGTAAAATTCGTTTTCAAGACGGTTTCCTATTTTCCACTCCAGGAGATGGGGGGACCATTCGTTTGACAGGAACAGAAATACTTACCGCAGGTATCCCGACCAATACACCTCAATATGCTCAAATAGAGCTTGCCAGGGAAGCTTTGAAAGATTATAAATACGACTGGACAAAACTAAATCTTATGACAGAAGGAGAAAACGTATTAATGCGATTGCAGTTCGACGGCAAACCTGCCCGACCGTTGCCCTTTGTGTATAAAAAAGAGATAGGTGGATTTGTAAAAGTTGAAGCGGGGGGCAAAGGTTCTATCTTTCAGGGTATAAGTCTCGATGTAAATTTTAAGGTTCCTCTGGATAAAATATTACATTATAAGGATTTGTTGGATATGATGCAATGAAACCGGAACAAACCGGAACAAGCCATAACCAAAAAATATTTGCCACCAAGGCACAAAGACACAAAGGATAGATTTATAATTAAGAAATAACTGTAAAACTCAATTGAGTTAAAATAAGGGGGTTGGGTTATGTTAAAAAGTGCGGCTGTTTTATTATGTGCGGTTTTTCTTTTTGTTGGTCAGGCATGTACCCAGCATAAGGTAGAAGTCGCTCCGGTGGAAATAAAGCCGATCCATATCACAATAGACGTTAACATCAAGGTGGATAAGGCTTTGGATGATTTCTTCGGCGACATCGATGACGCCAAAGACCAGGCGGATGAAACGCCTTCCGGGAAAAAATAAAAACTTTTTTCTTATTAAAAAGCAGGAGATTAAGATATGAGAACAAAACTTTTCATAACAATGGTTTCATTTTTTTTATCTATTATATTGATTACCGGTGCTTCGGCCTTTGCCGGATCTGAAAAAATTAAGGCAAGAATGAAAGAGCGCCTACCTGTTCTAAAAGTACTCAAAGCAGAGGGTGTCATCGGTGAAAACAATATAGGATACCTGGAATTTATAGGCGGTAACCAGGCAAAAAAAAGTGTGATTAATGCTGAAAACAGCGACCGCGAAAAAGTCTATTCCGCCATTGCAAAGCAGCAGGGAACAACTGTTGATTTAGTCGGAAAACGGCGGGCAACACAAATTGCGAAAAAGGTAAAGCCCGGTCAATGGATCCAGGATCAAAGGGGTAAATGGTATCAGAAAAAATAAGCTTCTTTAAAACCTTGATAAATTCATCTCTTTGAAATGATGACGTATCTGCTGGTTACACCGATTATTTTTTTCTTTTGCATGGCGGATACTACATTTGCCTTAAAACGCTCTGAAGAAAATGGCGCCTGAAAAATATGGGTTTCCTGCCAGCCGCTTTGATCTAAAATCCGAAGGTAATCATTGATTAAAATCGAATTCACCCGGGTCTCATTTTTGGCAGGGGTGTTTTTTTGGCAGGGGTGTTTTGGAAATCGCGCCCGCCCGCCTCGCCTGAGCGAAAGCCTTGAGGGGCACTGACTGCCTCCTTTGGGCGAGAGCGATGGCGGGCAGGCCAGTCGGCATTTAGCGGAATTGCCAATGATGGCATTTTCGCTAAATGGTCGGATAAAGTCCTCTTCGGGACACTTAATCTATTTGCAATCCTTTCTTGTGGCAGACCAAGCCGGTGCATACGAAAAGTCTTTAGATCCATTTCCAACTCGGTTGACGCTCTTAAATCGGCTATATACGCGTCAACTGCCTGTCTTGAACGACCGATTGCCTACCCGATCTAAAAAGACGTCAACCGGGGATTGTTTTCATATGCCCGGCGGGCCGTCGTTCTCGCTTCTTCTTCAGTTAACTGGAGAGGGCCTATCGCTTTTTTAGCGGCATAGAGCAGGGGATCCAAACCATCCAGCGTTATAATGTGAACCGGTATTTCGGTTGCGCCGATCTCCTTGTATGCATGCCAGCGGTGGGCGCCATCAAGAATGCGGTATTTATC
>JAFDBA010000073.1 GCA_019313505.1 Deltaproteobacteria bacterium | reverse complement strand
ATTTTTGCAGCCATACGTTTATTTGTCCTAAATCGTCTCTTCATCCCCCAAACAGCAGCGGCATAAGTTGTTCTAAGCGGCTCGACTTCCCATGCAAAACGGTCTCGAATACGCTTGTCCGGGTGGTCTTTGTATCTTTTCCAGCCCTTTAATAAGGTTTTGATCAATCGGGCGAGACTGGGACCGTTGACGTCAAAATCACGCTGGAAAGCGTCGAGAATAAATTGTTCTTCCCGGCCCCTTGGAATGTGTTGATGGCGGTAATTAAAACGATACTGCCCATGGGTGTCCGCCAACGGGAATTCCGATTCGGTCAAAAGGGTTCCGCGTCTTTGATGCTCTTCATACAGCGGCGTCCCGGGAATTGGGGTGTACAGCATAAACTGATGAAAATCCGTATCATGGCTGACAACGCGAATTCCATGGGATTGAAGATGTCGAACCAGAGGCAACGTCTCTACATTATTGAGCTTGGAATATTGGCTTTGCTCGCCTTCCAGTCCCATCCACACCCAGGATATTCCCAGGCCCACCAGTTGCTCAATGGTATAAGATTTTAGTGCCCTGGCCGAACTGAAAACATATAGTGACCAGCTTTTATTGTTTTCTTGCATCAATTCCAGCAGTCGCAACGCCCTTTTTCGATGCAGGAGAAAATTTTCATCCATGGTAAAAAAAGATCGAACTTTGAGTTTTTCTTCCAGTTGACACATGACGGAAAAAAGCTCATCTCCGGTTTGGTAAAAGTTGATAAATTTGCCCTTGCCGCCAAATAATGCAGAAGTCGAACAAAAATTACAGCCCACCGGGCAACCCACGGAAGGAAGTAAGACAGCGGCGGTATCACCGGGTTTGTTCCGAAGCGTAATCCCCATTATTCGGGTGCCTAATCCCGAATAGACCATAGGATGTCTTATGGCGGCTGTTTTATCCTGTCCAAGAAAGGTTCGAAACCATTGAATCCCCTCTCCCTTGACAATATGATCCGCGTCGATGATTTCGTGGATACCCCCTTTATTTGCCACATGTCCTCCAACGACAATCGTTGCTTTTGGCAGGTATTTCCTGACCAGTTCACACATTTTTTTCAGTTTTCCGATATTGGGTATAATTGAGCTGATACCGACGATGTCGTAGGAATGATGCTCGATTTCGTGAACAAAACGGTTCAGGGATGGAAAATCGAGAAGGGTGCAGGGGGCTTCGATATTGCTCTGAATTAACATCAACCCGAAACTGCGATGAAACATTCGAAGGGAAAAACCGCCCTGAAGCCTTGTGACCTGGTTATGATAAAGTTCCATGGGATTGATTTCCCGGCTTCCATACTTGTCGTTTTGGGCATATGGCCCAAAGACGCTGGATAGTAAAACTTTGGCACGGGTCTCGAGTGGATGGACTGATGATGCAGTATTCATAATCTATTCCCTGAATTTTGAAGGTGTATGACCGAGAACGGTCCTTTCTCAAAGGTCTCAATGTATTGTTTGATATAATAGGGATGATTTAAAAATGACAGGGGTCTTTTCTGGTTTTACAAAAGTTTTACAAAGCAACAGATCAGAAAAAATGGCAGAATCAGGGGAAGCCAATATAAATGGTTGTTAAATTAGATAAATTTGTTATATAAGTTTACTAAATTCGCCTGGGGAAAGTTTTAAAGAACTGTGCTGTTAACCCAAATAATTTCATTAAAAAACGGTTGGTTAATTCATGGAACGGGTTATATCTCGAGCAAAATGGTTTTTTCATCCCATACTTGTCTTTATCTTTTCCATAGTGGCTTTGGCCATGTCCCTTGTATTGTATATCTACTGGTATATGGAGGTTAGCACAGGGCTCAAGGATATTGCTCGAAAATTCAATATCGACCATGGGAAGTTATTGGAATCTGAAACATGGGTAGTTATTCTGGTCCTTTCGATTCTTGTTGGAATTATTTTGGTAGGGATTTTTATTATTTTTGTGTACAATCAAAAAATTATACAGCTCTACCGGCTGCAACACAATTTTATAAATAATTTTACGCACGAGCTCAAAACTCCCGTTACATCGTTGCAACTCTATCTGGAAACATTCATGAAACATGAGATTGCACGTGATGAACAGCTAAAGTATCTTGATTACATGGTTCATGATGTGGAACGACTTTCGGACAATATCAACCGCATCCTTAATCTCGCCAGAATTGAAAGCAGGATTTACGGTGAGGAATTCATTATGGCGGATCTTGTGGCCACGGTTAAGCAGTTTATTAACGATAATGACCAACTTTTTCGCAATTGCAAAATCAATATTCATAATTCTTCAGGACGCTCCTTTGCATATAGTATTAATTTGCCTTTATTTGAAATGCTCCTGATGAATCTTATGACCAACGCCATTAAATATAATGAATCCGAAAAACCGGAAATAGATATTACCTTTGAGTTGCATCATCGCCGATTGCATATACTGTTTGAAGACAACGGCATGGGAATTGAAAAGACGGAAATCAAAAAAATTTTCAGGAAATTTTATCAGTCAGGCCGGGCGGATGATATGACAGCCAGGGGGAGCGGACTCGGGTTGCATCTGGTGCAAAATATTGCACGTATTCATAAAGGGAAAGTTGTTGCTCAAAGCATGGGAAGCGGGAAAGGGTCGGTTTTTACTTTGATGCTTCCTTTTAAATCTTGACGGCAAAGTAAAAAGTCCAACTTCTGCGTTGTGCTGCATTTCGTAATCATTCAACGTACAAAAAGTACGCTCCCCACGGGACCGGCGGATAGCCGATGATACAAAACTTGCACGCCTTGAATTTGAAACTTTTTACTTTGCCGTCGGATTATGTCTTTTTATGAGGCCATAAAATCTTTAATAATTGCGATAAAAAAAGACTCTTGTGAAAAAGATTAAAAAAAAACGTATTTTGGTCATAGAAGATGAGAATCATATCGCCGAAGGTTTGAAACTGAACCTGGCACTTCAAGGGTATGATGTAATGATAGCTCCGGACGGGGTTTCAGGCCTTGATCAATGGAAGAAATGGCGGCCCGACCTGATTGTACTCGATATAATGCTTCCCGGTATTGATGGATTTTCCGTACTTCAAAGCATACGTCTTGAAAATGAACAGATTCCGATTTTGATTTTGTCTGCCAAGAATGCTTCGGATGATAAGGTTAAAGGCCTTTCATACGGCGTGGACGATTATCTTGCGAAACCGTTCAATCTTGAAGAACTTTTGCTGCGGGTAGAGCGTCTTTTAACTCAGGCATCTTGGTATCGCAAGAATGGTGACCCGGATGAAATCGATCCTTCTTTATTAGCACAGACATATGCATTTGGGGGCAACAAGATCGATTTTGAACTGTCTGTTGCCCATTGCAGATGCGGAGAAATATATCTCACTGAACAAGAGGTCAAGATTTTGAAGCTGTTTATTGCCAATAAGGGGAAACCGATTTCAAGGAGCAAACTGCTGGGAATCGGCTGGGGCTATACGGGAAGCATGGCCACACGGACAGTGGACAATTTTATAGTTAGATTTCGGAAATATTTTGAGGATGATCCAAAAAAACCGGTTTATTTTAAAAGCGTTCGGTCAGTGGGATATATTTTTGATCATGATTAGAATTGATAAAAATGCCTAAAATTATGGCATAAACAAGTCGCCGTTTAAAAGGCTTGTGATTTTGTTAGGTTGAAGAAATTCCGAGACCTTTAATTATCTTCCGGCTCGGCCCACACAATCTCATTTTTGTTAATAATAACTACCTTTCCGGTCATGCCCCTGTGTTCTGCGTCGGACAAAACGAAATACTGATCCGGTGATTTCTTGAAAAAATCTGATACTCTCGGAAAATCGCCAATATTCAATTTGCCGGTAATCGTTGTTCCGTCCTTTATCTTAACCACAACGGAACGAAAATTCTTTACCCATGTGTCAGCCATCGGTTCCATAAATCAATCTCCATTTTAAAGTTTTTTTTAAACGTTCAGCCACAAAGACACGAAGACACCAAAAATTTAATATAATTCTTTTAATGCCATTTCTGATAAAGGTTTATAATAAATACCCCTTCCTTGTGCCTTTGTGCCTTAGTGGCTAAACTATTACAGTTTTTTTTATTCGTGTTTATCAAAATGTACTATTTTTGTTAAATTTATAGTATAAGAATTTCCTTTTTTGGGACACAGATGAACACAGATTAAAAAGTTTTTTAAATTATAAATAATAATATTATCTGTGTATACCTGCCCGCTTGTGCCCCGGACCGCCTTGCTTGGCTGGCTGGCGAGCTCGCATGGCAGGCGGGTCTGAGAAAATCTGCGTCCTATTTAACTTGATCAAGAATCTGTTTTCCTTTTGGCGTCAGATATAACCGAAGTTTGTTTTCCTTGTTTAATTTCTGCTCAACCAAACCTTTGGCCATCAGAAAAGAAAGCGTTTCATTGACTTGCTCTTTTGCAAGTTCCGGATCTTTCAGCAAACCGACCAGGCTTTGATGGACATTGTTTCCACGGGCCATTACCTGCAAAATCTTTAATTCACTTTCCGAAATTCCGGCCCGGCTTAGCCGATCCTTTGAAACTTTCCGGCAACCGATTTTTAAATCATAATCTGTTTCGGCCGGATCGGCGTTACCATGGTTTTTATTTATACTTGCGGTTCCCTGGAACCGTTTATTATAAATATTATCTTTAAATTTGCATGAGAACAAGGCAAATAGAAGGCAGACACCATTGAAAATGAATAGGTTGACAGGTTTTTTTTGTGCAACAGTGAGCAAATTGCTGGAAATCATGTTCAAAAAGAGAGGCACGATTAAAGCTGAAACAATCCCAAGCAGGCAATACCCAACAACAGCTTTCCATGCAGGCGGTTTGTGATATTCCGATAGAAAATAATTCACCAAACCGCCAAGTATCCCGGAACCTATCATAATGCCGAGGATAAGAAACATAAAGCTGCTTGAAAAAGTTGCTAATTCCAGGACGGCAACCTCCTTTTAAGACGTTAAAAAATTTACCCAAAGTTCAAGTGCCCCTTTTTGTGCATTCGGGAATTTAGAACTCAAGTTTATGATTTTAATATTGGTGTCTTTAAGATTAGAAAAAGGGGTGATAAAACCTGTTAAATGCTTTTGTAAAAGAAGCGCCCCCTCTTTATCTTCATCATGGAAATAACGAACGTCTTGATGATGATAATTGACCTTTTGAATTCCGGCCACCTTGAAACCGTAATTGTTTAAAAAGGCAGAAAGTCTTTCCATAAGTTTCTTATTTTTTTTGTTCATATAATGCAAATATACTATGTACCTTTTAGCTTGAATTACGTCCTGAGCTGCACTCAAGCTTGTTTTTCCCACATCTGTTGATGCTGATATCTTATCAGTTGTCTGTTTTTTTTCATTCAACCCATGGGTCGTTTGAGCTAACTGTGAAATTTTTGAATTTATCTGCTTCAACTCGGATATCGTTTCCCGGCTTTTTTCCAGAAGAGTTTGTGTGGTTACCGTGATCTTATCCGTATTCTTCCCTGCCAGACTGATAATTACAAGGGTGAGGCAGCAGCCGATCAACAATCCGGCGATCACCCCCAGCCAAGTGTAACGCTTCCTGAGGGACAGTGCCACCGATTTTGTTAACGTGTTGACCAAAAGTTTTAGTTCCTGGACCGATATTTCAACATTTGATAAGTTGTCATTCATTTTAGTCACTTTTTATTTCTATTTTTGTGAACGTGCAGCCACAAAGACACGAAGACACCAAAGATTATAATATAATTCATACCCATTCTTTGTGACTTTGTGCCTTAGTGGCTGAATTATTACTTATTTTTTTGAATCAGAAAAAGATTAATATATCTGGGGTCAAAATCTTTACTTGATACCTCACCATATTCCCTTTCAACCTCGCCAAAAAGATTTTCCAGAGTATGACCCAGTTTTCGGGAAATATCGTAATTGGCAAAACCTGTCCGGTCTGAAAGCCAGCTCAAAAACGATTCTTTCATTGACTGTCTGATTTTGTACGGCTTTTTTTTGTCCACCCAAAGATCATCAAATAGTCGCTGGAGTTCGTCAAGACTTAACGGTTCAATTTCCCCTGACATGCCGAGGTAATTTCTTGCCCAGAGGGTCAGTATAAAATTTTTATATGTCAAAAAACGGCCTGTAACCGGTTCAGGATTTATCGCCATTAAAGCAAAAAGATCGTCAAAGACCATAATTTCATTCAATACATTATCCGTAGCCTCTATGTCTTCCATGGACATAAATTCCCTGTAGAGCAACCCTGTTTTATAGTTATCAAAAAACAGAGGTTTTTTAATCAACAGTCCCCCCAGTACACCCAGCCATTCTTCGTCCCAGAAGCCCAGCAGCAGACCTTGTTTTTCGAACCAGCTTTTTTCCTGCCATTTTTCGGCCCTCCATTTCAGATCAAGAGCTATGCCGTATCCGACCCTGAAAATATTTGCAAGCGGGTGGTTGCGTATCAATACTGCACAGTGACCGGCATCCGGAGCCATGTTGTCCCGTGATAACCGTTCAAGTCCGATATTCAGGTATCCGCATACCTTTTTAACAACATTTTTCAGTTCGTCTTTTTCTCTGATATTTTTTTGATCGGCAGAGATGATAAGATTACACAGACCTGCAAACTCAGTCTGAATCTGTTCAATAACATCATCTATTTCTATTTTTTTCAAGGCAGCGGTAAAAAGATTTTCTTCCTCCAACATTCCGGAATGATATAAAGGAACGGGCAAAAACAGCTTCCGGTCAGAATCTATTGAAATAAATTTTGTGTCCTGCTTTTCAAAATCCTCTGCTTTCAACGGCTGATATATGCCGATAGATTCTTCATACGGCAGAAAGCCTTTTTCCGCCAGTCTTACATTGCGCAGTCGATAGGCTTCTTCTTCAGTTTCTGCGGAGATTACGCTGGAAGTCTCCAGCAGAACATTTTGATATGTGATGTGGTCAAAGGCTGATAAAATTTTGAAAAATTTTGAAAGAAAAGCGTTGCGATCTTTTTTTATGGTTTGGTCTGACTCACTTTCTTCGGTTTCAAAGTCGAAAGTACCGTCGAGAAACCTTACATAAAACGTATCGTCATATGTGAAAAACTCATTACCGAATTCGGATGGATCCTGATTTTTTTCCCTAATTTTAACTTCGATGTTTTTGAACAGATAGAATTCCATGAATTCGGTTTTTTGGTCAAGGAACCACTTTATAAAACGATCCGGATCTACTTTAAACAGCAGGTCAAACCATCTTGTAACCGATTTCAATTCAATTCTATCTTTTTGCCATACTTCAAGATCTACAATGTATTCCCACTGCTTGGCGGATGCAAGGGATAATAGCGGATGAGAATCTTCGATCCCGATATCATGGATTAAAAAATAAAAATCCTCTTCAGGGAAGGAATGGATCAAGGCGGCCGGCTGGGGCAAATCTAAAATGGTATTCAAGGCTTTTTCAGGAGGCATGGAAACGATTTTTTGTCTCAGCTGCATCAGATTTTCGATTCGCGTTATGACCTTTTTATTTTCCATATCTTGACCCCACCTTTTTGGAATTCCAGGGCGCACATTTAAAAAGAAGGAGCATCCCCGGAGCAGCGATAAGGGTACAGGCAATAAAAAAACTTTCCCATCCCATGTTCTTGGCAAAAAAACCGGTCGGCGCCGAAGCCATTACCCTGGGAACCCCCATGAGACTGCTGAGCAGCGCATATTGTGTGGCGGTAAATTTTTTATGAGTAATGCTTGCCATGAATGCGATAAAAGCGGCGGTTCCCATTCCGCTGCTGAGATTCTCAAAAGCGATAACTGTTGACAATAAGGGAAGGCTGTTGCCCACCCGAGCCAGAACCGCAAAACCGGCGGTGGATGCGGCCTGGAGAAAACCAAAAATCCAGAGACTTCGGTTGATCTCGAGGCGGAGCATGATCACCCCGCCGATCAAGGTTCCGGCCACGGTAGCCCAAAAGCCGAACAGTTTCACCACAGCGCCAATCTGGGTTTTTGAAAACCCTATATCCAGATAAAAGGGTATTGTCATGGCGCCGGCCATTGTATCGCCAATCTTGTAAAAAAGAATAAAGGCAAGTATCCATAACGCACCCCGCCGGCTGAAATATTCTATGAGCGGATCAAAAACTGCTTCCCTCAGGGTCTCCGGAGTCCCTTCATAAATTTTGGGTTCCGGCGCCAGAAGCGTGGTGACAACACCGGGCAGCAAACAGGCCGCCATTATCTGATAGACCATGAAAAACGGCATGTGATCCGCCATAATCAGACCACCGCCGGAGGCAAGAAGCATTCCGACCCGATATCCGTTGACGTACAGAGAAGAGCCCATCCCCAGTTCGACATCAGGAAGATCTTCTCTTCGATAGGCATCAACGGCAATATCCTGTGAGGCGCTGAAAAAAGTTACCAGAAATGCCGCAAATGCCGTCACCCATAGATTCTTCCCTGGATCAGTAAAACCCAGGCCGGATATTGAAACCATCAAGGCCATCTGAGCCACAAGAAGCCAGCCTCTTCTGCGGCCCAGAAAAGGAAGCGTAAAACGGTCCAGAACCGGCGCCCAGAGAAACTTTAACGTATATGGAAGACCAACAAGGGATATCATTCCGATCACGGTCAGATCGACCCCTTGTTCTTGCATCCACGCCTGCAACACCGTTACGGTCAGAAGAAGCGGCAAACCGCAGGCAAAACCCATCAGAAGAGCGACCAGCATGCGGCCGCTGCAAATTACCTTGAAAATGGGGTTAATATTATAATTCCTCAAGCTGAGACGGTGTCACAATCGGGCCATATTTTTCTTTTAGCACCATTAGGCCCTGTTTCTGTTTTTTTAAAACTTCGAATAGTCTGTCCGGGATATCAAGTTCTTTTCTATATGCCTCTGCCTGCATGTCTAGTCTTGCAACAATATTGTCAATGTACAAAGAAAACTGCTTAATATATAGTTCTTCCGTATATTCTTTGTTGATTATGGATTGAAAAAGGCTTTTAAGATCATTAAACTTCGGAAGATTGCCGATGGGGGTTTTAATGACATCTACTTCATTGTGTGCATGTCTTTCCAGCCAGGCCAGCCAGACTTTTACATCTCTTTTTTCTCCGAGCAGTTTTTTGGAAGTGCCACCTCTGGCTTCATGGGTTAAAAAATAATTCAACCCCGCCATTACCGCTTTTTTATCTTTTGCGATTTTTTCATTACCGAAAAACTTAAATTGAGCATCCATATAATCGGACAAGGCACCCGGGATAAAGGGAGCATTGGCCCAAGGCGCCCGTTTAACACCGGTTGCCCCCACTTCAGTGGCTGTGGCGGTAGACATAATACAAGCGCCGGTAACCACACCGTGGTCCGAATTTTTATGTGTCCAGATCGGAGGCATGGTATTGCTGTCTCTACCGCTGTAAGTAATCACTCTGGTTTCCACACCGTTGGGATCTTCCGACCGTTCAGAATAATTCGCCAGGGCTGACGAAGCCAAGGTGCATCTTGCATTGGGATGGGATATGGGGATCTCTTTGCCGTTTTCATCGGTCATCCCCTGTTCCCATGTCCCTTGAAAATTTATTCCTTTAAGAGGGGAATCTTCACCATCCCCTGTCCAGCGGGGAACACCGTTGCCATCAATAAGAACATTAGACCAGATAATTTCTGTGCCGGGCTTTCGAAGAAGTTCCATAAGATGTGGATCGCCTTCCCAGTTTACATCTTCCACAATACCGAAAATCCCGCATTCAGGATTTATTGAGCAGATGTTACCGGTTTCATCAATCCACATTTGGGCCAGATCATCGCCGATAAAATGATCACCCGCTATGGCTGTGGTGGTTTTCCCGCACCCGCTTGGAGCAGCGCCGGCACACCAGGTTATACGACCACCTGGCCCGTCTATACCGGTAATAAACATATGTTCCGACAGCTCATTGCCCCTGTTTTCATACACGGCCTTGTCAACGGAAAACCGGTGATTTCCTTTTTTCAGAAGCAACGTATTTCCGGCATATGTGCAGTTAAAACTGTAGGTGGTTTGATAACTTCGGTCCATAAACACCCGTGCGCTGGGCAGATCTTCAAGCCTGTTCAGACCTTCACTGTGGATATTGGTGTAAAAATGCCCCAGACGGTCAACCTCTTTGTCAAAATCGGAAAACGTATTTCTGTAAAGGATTTCCGCGCTGTGTGACACATATACTGAACTGGTAATCTCCAGAGCGGGGTTGGACGCAGGTGCACCAATCGGACCACGCATATAAAACCCGACGATCATGGTTTTACCATGCATAATACC
>JAFDBA010000238.1 GCA_019313505.1 Deltaproteobacteria bacterium | reverse complement strand
CTCTGGGGAGCCTGGTGTTTTCTCCACAGCTTCATGATCACCCCTACCATTACCGGGTTTGTCCAGAAACGTTTTGAAAAAGCACACCAATATTACCGGATCTTTTATAACTTTATGGCATTGGTGACCCTGACCCCTGTATTGGTTTACTCCTTTTCCATTAAGGGGGTGGCGGTATTTCGTTGGGAAGGTCCCTTTCGAATCGTTCAGGGACTATTGGTGGGCTCTGCACTTCTGCTTTTTATTGGCGGTGCCAGACGATACGATCTGGCCCAGTTTATCGGAATCCGGCAGGTTCGCGAAAATAGCACATGCAGCATTCTGACCGACGACTGCCATCTGGATACAGGCGGCATACTCGGAATGGTCCGGCATCCTTGGTACGCAGGTGGTATTCTTATTGTTTGGGCCAGAAATCTGGATATGGCGGCAATTCTGACGAGCCTGGTAATTACCGGGTATTTTTTAATTGGTGCCTTCCTGGAGGAAAGAAAGATGCTGGCTGAGTTCGGGGAGGAATACATCGGTTATCAGCGACGCGTATCAATGCTTTTTCCGTTCAAATGGGTTATACAAAAGTTAACAGGGACTGGGATCAAACCTTGACGGTCTCGTAAAAAGTCCAACTTCTGCGTTGTGCTGCATTTCGCAATCATTCAACGTACGATAAGTACGAAGGTTTTAGAGAAAATGGGGTCAAGTCTACTGTTGACCCATGATCGGACTTCCGGGACATCCTAAATAAGTGAATAACTCGAAAAATAGATGCATAAAGGCTGCCAATATGCCAAAGCTCTGACGTCCACCCTGGACGCTCCCAACCCCTCAGATATATTCTGTGCCCAAAGATAAGAATAGGTAATCTTAATATCGTTTTTTTCCTTTGCAAGAGTACGGAGTTGGTGCTTACGATTTTCTTTATATTCAGCTTGGTTTACCCAACCGAACTTGTTTTTTAGCCTGGGATTTTTATTAAATTCTTTTTGAAATTCAGGGATCAAATAGAGAGTGTAGTTTTCATTCCCGAAGCTTTTATAAAGAAGGGGATGGAAGCTATTGGCAAGTCTAAGATATGCATTGCTGTCAAGGAGAATTCTGTATTTCGACATTTACTTAACCAGTTCCGCATGTATCTCCTTGGCATCCAGAATAGAGGTGTCTAGGATTGATTGAATAAACCCAGCGGATTTATCATTTTCTGATAGAAACATTTTTAAAATATCGAAAAATTTACTATTGAAAACGGACTCAGTCATTTTAATGTAATTGCAGACATTTAAGGATTTTCCCTTAAAAAGTGTGTCGCTTACATTTAAATATTTTTTGTTTAAACGGGCGGCAGTTACGTAAATTTCTGGCTCTAATAAAATTTCACCATAATCATATTCAAATGCGAAATTATTAACGGCTTTATAGACTGTAATAGGCGATATTGTTAAGTCCTTCGATATCTCAACGATCTTTTTCAATCGATTTTTATTGCTCCTAAGACGCTTTAATTTTTTATAGGCCTTTTCTGCCTGATCTTCTGAAAAAAGAAGCGATTGAGCAAAGGTGTCTGCAAAATCCTCTCCCGTTTCACCAGTCAAAGACGGCGACAGAACGTGGCCCAATTCGTGAGCCATCCAGAATTTAAAGTCGTGAATATTGGTATCAAGATTGAGATAAATCCAGGTTGTATTAGATGACGGCAAGAAAATATGTAATGCGTTCTCATGGTTTTCCTTGTTGCCATGGAAAACTGGAATAAGGCACACTTCGAATTCATTAATTTTTCGTATTAATTGTTCAAATTTAATTGGATCTTCATTGTTAAGACCTATCTCTTCACGAACACGTGTTGCGACCTTTTGAATAAATTGATATTCAAGAGTTGGCTTTTTTAAAGCAGGAGGTTGGAAGATCCTGTCGTTAGAAATGTAAGGGACAAGTAGCCCAAGTAATTGACCCATTTCTTTAGCTTGATTCAGGTGTATATCTTTAGTCTTGCGTGCACCCTTCTTTCTGAATGCGATTACAGGTTCCTGTATTGTTGCAGACTTCAAAACAAGATTTTGAAAAGACAATCCTAAAGTCAATCCAAGCTTTAAAAGTTTGTCAGGCCTAGGGAATTTTTGACCTTTAAACCAAGCGCTCACAATGGTTCTGGACACACCTATCTCTTTCGAAAGCCCAGCCTGATTTAAGCCTTGCCCTTCCATAGCAGAACTAATGCGTCTCATGTTTAGCTGTTTTTCCATAAATTCATCATTAAAGCAGTTGTCAACATTTGTCAACCTTTTTATTGATGTTTTACAAAAACGAAATATTAAGATACACTTTCAGGAAGGGGAACGGGGTTGAAATGACGCGTTTCTATTCTTTCAGGGACAAAAATTGATCGACGATCAGTTTTTGGAGGAATGGGGGTCGAGCCATATCATCTTATTGATATTACAACTAAAACGTTTAAATTTTTCCTCAAATATGGCCTTAAAAGGGCATTTTGGTGGCCTAAAACACACTTTTAAGAGAAAAGGCTAAGAATTTGTTTGAAATGATATTTATGAAGACTTTGGGGACGGTGATACAATCAACTTTTTTTAGTATTTTCGGACTCCTATACAGCATATTATCTGGGGCATCCTCAGGAAAAAAGGAGTTTGTGTAAATGTACAGGTCTATTCAACTATGTTTAACATTGGCACTGATTTTGTTTATCGTCGGTGGGTGCTCCGGAAAACGACCCGACGAGATCGGTATTGATCCGTCCGGACTTAGAGGCTGCCCCAAGAGCCCAAATTGTGTATCGTCAGAAGCAAAAGACG
>JAFDBA010000072.1 GCA_019313505.1 Deltaproteobacteria bacterium | reverse complement strand
TGAGACCCGGGTGAATTCGATTTTAATCAATGATTACCTTCGGATTTTAGATCAAAGTGGCTGGCAGGAAACCCATATCCTTCAGGCGCCGCTTTCCTCAGAACGTTTCAAGGCAAATGTAGTATCCGCCATGCAAAAGAAAAAAGGGACTAACCATAGATGGCTAACCCCTTGAAATTGTTGTGGCGTCCCCAAGGGGATTTGAACCCCTGCTGCCGGCGTGAAAGGCCGGTGTCCTGGACCAGGCTAGACGATGGGGACGTGTAAAAGTGATTTTTTAATTGGTGGGCCGTGCGCGGCTCGAACGCGCGACTCTCTGCTTAAAAGGCAGATACTCTACCAACTGAGTTAACGGCCCTTGGAAAACTGTGAAACTAACTATATTTGTTAGGATTGTCAACAAAAAATAACATGCTTTCGAGATTAGTTATGCAGAAATAATAACTAAACAAAGACAAACGACCCCACAAAGAGCTATCCAGTCCATTATGCCTGAAGAAAGCACGGGATCTGTCCTGTTTTCAGAATAACATCTGGCTTCCATGGCAACGGCCAGTTTATCTGCTCTTTCAAAGGTTCGACGCATGAGCGGAATCCCGAGTTTTCCCAATCGATACACCGGGTTCTTTCTGTTTTCTATCCCCCTTGCCCGCTGGGCATCTGCTGTTTCTTTTGCCTGATCGATAATAACAGGTAAAAACCGCACCATCAAACTCATCATAGTGGCGATCCTTTTGGCCGGAATAAACGGAAAAGGATTCAGTGCCCACTCAACAGCCGCCTTAATTTCTGACGGCCGTGTTGTCAAAACAAACGATAAGCCAGTCAGAATAACAATCACAAGCCTCCAACAAATCATGACGCCATAATATATTCCTTCCCGGGTAATTGAGATGGCCTTAAATTCAACAACCACTGATCCTGGGGTCGATAATGCACGGGTAACAAAAATAAAAGCAAGCAGCACAACAACGTACCGAAAAGTTTTTAAAATAGATTTCAAAGATAGACCAGAATGCATTAATGCAGTCACCAACACCAGAGTTAAAACTGAAAGTGCAACAGTATATGCTTTGAGGCTGGTAAAGCTGATAAGTACAAGAAATATGAGTTTAAATCGAACATCCAGCCCATGAAGGACAGAAGATCCGGGACGGAAATTAAAAGCGCTCAATTCAGCCATGATTGAACCTCCATCCCCAGGCGGGAAGCACACGGTTCTCTGATGCCAAAGGCTTCAAGTTCTCCAAGCAGTTGAGATGGTATTCCATCTTTTACCACTTTTCCGTCCTTCATGATGATTAGACGATCCGCATGGGCAATTACCTTTTCCAGATCGTGGGCTGCAACAAACATTGTATGGCCGGACCGGTGGAGAGAAACAATCTGTTTTAAAACCTGTTTTACACCGGGATAATCAAGGCTGGAAAAAGGTTCGTCAAAAACCAGCACTTTAGGTTCCATGGCCAGGATACCCGCGATCGCGAGCCTTCGTTTTTCCCCGCCCGACAGTAAATGAGGTTTTTGATCCTCAAAATCGAGCAGACCCACTACCTTCAATGTCCTGGACACCCTTCTTTTAACTTCGCTTCTGTCCAGACAAAGGTTTTCCGGACCAAATGCCACATCATCGCAAACAGTTTCACCAACAATCTGACTATCGGGATCCTGGAATACCATTCCCACCATCTGCCTTGCTTTAACCAGGTTTTCCGATACCGAGACTCCGGCCAGGCGGACAGTACCGGTAGTAGGCAAAAGAAGTCCATTCAAATGTTTTAGGAGGGTCGTTTTCCCGGACCCGTTCTGCCCGGCAATTACAACAAACGTCCCTTCCTCAATGGTAAGGTTTATATTTTCCAGACCACACGTTCCGTCGGCAAAATAATGACTGAGGTTTTCTATCTCGATAATATTCATATGCGTGTTATGGGTTAATTACCGGTCGTAATGCTTTTGCAATGGGTACAGCTGCGGCAATTTTGAGAGCATCGCCTAAAATAAAAGGATACATTCCCACAACCATTGTTTTAGTTAGTGTCATGCCGGTCAATATTTTCAGCCATGACACACCGCAGGAGTATATAATAATACTGCCGCAGACCATGGCAAACACATCAAAAACCACTCGTTTTCGTGTTTTTTCGGTTATCAATCCGATCACATAGACCGCCGGAAGAAACCCCAAAAGATATCCCCCCGTGGGTCCTGCAAAGCGTCCTATTCCACCGACCCCGCCGGCAAATACCGGAAGGCCCAGAGCACCTGCCAGAAGATAAACTCCGACACTTGCAACACCCCACCTGGAGCCTAATAATAGGCCTGAAAGAAATATAAAAAGACTCTGAAGAACAATCGGAACAGGACCTATCGGTATTGTTAGGTATGCCCCTGCTGCGGTAAGTGCGGCCAGAAGCGAGGCATATACTGTCATGCGAAGTTGTTTAGTAGCAATCATATATGTAAAACCGTTCAGGGTTCATCTGTTAAGGTAGTTAAAAGTCAGATGTCATATTCTGGGCTCTGGTTTCTGTCTTCTGACTTCTGTCCTCTGTCTTCTGACTTCCGTACTCTGCCCTCTGATTAAGTATGAAAGCAATCCCCGTAAATAATTGTTTTTACTGATCCGTCTGCAAGTTTCAAAATCAACGCGCCGTTCTCATCCACATCCATGGCAAGCCCTTCGAACTCATCATGGTTTGTTACGATTTTTACATGACGTCCGATGGTCATAGTACAGCTTTTCCACTCAGAAATCACACTATCCAAAGCCCTATTGTTAAGCCTGTTTTCAAAGTGATCCAGAAACTCGGATAAAAGCTGTTTCCTCGAAATATTCCTGCCGAGGATTTTCTTTAATGACGTTGCCATTGGTTCACGAGGAGTCGGGTCATTATTAATATTTACTCCTATTCCGATATTTATATAGGTAATGATATCGGACTCGGCTTCCATTTCAGATAGTAATCCCGCAACCTTTCTTCCATGCACAAGGATATCGTTTGGCCATTTTACCACGGTATCAATCTTGAACATTCTACGTAAGGTTAAGGCCAGAATCATAGATGCCGCAAAGTTGACCCTTGAGCTCAAAGCCGGCGGTATTTGAGGCCGGAGTATAATGGTAAAATAGAGTCCACCTTCTGATGAAAGCCAGGTTCTTTTTAACCGGCCCCTCCCTTTTTTCTGGTGGCCGGCTATGACAACAGAAAAATCAGGGCAATCGTTCCTTGCAAGGTTCCTGGCAACATCCATTGTGGAGGTAACCTCATCAAAATAATGGATTTTTGATTCGCGTTCCCCAAATTCCCATGGGTAAAGGGAGTCATGGGCGCTTATCAAGCGGTATCCTTTGGGTGTTGCCTGGATATGGTATCCCACTTCCTGGAGCCTTTTGATATGCTTCCAGACAGAAACCCTCGAGACTCCCAATTGAGAACTGATTGTCTCTCCGGAAACAACGTCATTTTCTCCTCTCAATATTTTAAGAATTTTTCCCTTCATTGTTTATCCATCTTCTCGTTAGCCTTATTAACCGAACTGGTTAACGAAATAAATATAGATTGTCAACTATTTTGAAATTGGCTCAGAAGTTGTGATAGCGAAATATCTTAATGTTTACAATCTGTTCAACAGCCTTTCGTGGATATTGTCAAATCCGCCGTTGGACATGACCAGAATAAGATCACCGGATCTTGCTTCTGTGACTAAAAAGTCGATTATCGAATCGGTGTCCGGGAAGTAGTGTGCATCTTTTCCCCGATTTGTAAGATCAGCCACCAGTTTTTGGGATGAAAATCTTTCGGCAGGAGGAATCTTGTCAAGGAGCGAAGGATTGCGGATGCATATGAGGTCTGCATCGTCAAATGAAAGGGGATAGATGTTCTGAAACACTTTACGCATGCTGGAATTGGTTCTGGGTTCAAATACTGCAACAATCCGTCCTTCCGGATAAAACGGCTTGACCGCCCGGATGGTCTCACGAACGGCAGTGGGATGATGGGCAAAATCGTCCATGACGGTAACACCGCCTTTTTGGCCACGCACCTCCTGGCGCCGTTTGATACCTTCAAATGTTTCGAAAGCCTTTGCAATTGCCTTTGCCGGGATCATCAGATTATCAGCAACGGCAGTGGCGGACAAAGAATTTAACAGATTGTGTTCTCCTACAAGTCGTGTCTTAAATCTTCCAAATAATGCATTCCGCTTTAACACTTCAAAAAAGGTCCACGGCGGATCAATGGTAATATCGCCAAGACACCAAAAGGTATTTACATCTCTTCCGTATTTTACAACCCGGCACTCTCTTTTGCAGACCAGATCCGCAACATTTTTATCGTTGTCATATGCAAGCAGGGTGCTATGGGGAGAAATGCCGCCTATAAAGGCATCAAAGGCCTGCCTAACATGCTCGATATCCTTAAATATATCAGCGTGATCAAATTCAACGCCGGTCAGTATCGCCATGAAAGGATCATAATGCAAAAACTTGGGGCCTTTATCGAAAAAAGCCGTATCATATTCATCGCCTTCGATGACAACGTATTCACCTTTTCCAAGGTGATAATTGCTCCCAAAATTTTTTAAAATCCCGCCGATCATGAAGGATGGATCGAGACCGGCTTCATAAAGAATCCAGGCTAAAATTGAAGATGTAGTGGTTTTGCCGTGGGTGCCGGCAATAACAAGCTGCTTTTTACCGGCTGCAACAAATCTGTTGAAAGCCTGGGGCATTGAACAAAATTCAAGCCCCATTTGATCCATTTTAACAACCTCGGGATTATCTTTTGATACGGCATTTCCGACAACAACCAAATCCGGACCGTATGAAATGTTATTTTGGTTAAAACCTTCGACAATCTCAATGCCTTTGCTTGAAAGAAAATCGCTCATGGGAGGATAAACTTTATGATCCGAGCCGGTTACTTTATAGCCCAAGTCCTTTAGCATACTGACAAGGGCTCCCATTCCGGTCCCGCAGACGGCGATCAGGTGAATGTTTTTAACATTTTCGGAAATTTTGTTTTTATTCAAGTCCATCCTTATCAGTTCCTTTTGATCCTTTCTATTTTACGAGCCTGAATGAGATATTCGAGCAGATTATTACATGCCGGGAACATTAAGTATTTGAATCTCATGCCCGGTCTTATCTAAAAAACGCTGAAGATTGTCCCGAGATATAACCAAAGTGCTGGTGTTTACAAGGGGATGGAATTGAAAGGCTTCTGACTCCCATAAGTCGCCGTCTATGATTACCTCTACGGCGTGATCTATATCATTAACAACCGAAAAGAGTGAGACGGACCCAGGGTCCACGCCGAGATATTTCTTCAAACGATCCGGAGAACCAAAACGTAATCTGCTGCTCCCAAAAAAACCCGGAAGAGCCTTCAAGTCGACTCGTTTTTTACCTCTGACAACAACCAGAAAATGTCTTTGGCCTTTTTTATCGCGAAGGAAAAGATTTTTGGTCTTTGCTGCCGGAAGGGGAGGAACAAGGCGATTGACGTCCTCAACCGTAAAAACCGGAGGATGATCATGACGCTCGTATTTGATCTGGTGATCAGCAAGAAATTTATAAATTGCAACCATTTTGCTTTACCTCCTGTGAGTTCAGACCTCGACATTTCGTTAAAAATTGCTCAATTTATGTCCCGGTGAAATGGATTGTCGTATTTCACGGGGCAAGCGCAGATATTGGCGGAAAAAACAGTTTTCGTTCAGGCACTACCTATTCTCCGGCCGAGGGCGGCGGAGCTGGAGGCGGTCCAGGCGGTGCCTCAGGAGCTGTCGCAGGCGCTGCCTTTCCGAGCGTTTCATAGACTGACATCAGAAAGATTGTTGCCAGAGGCTGGGTAAAAAGAGAACCTATAAATACGGAGCTTCCTATCGCAGATATCGCTACAAATAGGATAACAACCACTATTTGGTCCACAAGCTTCTCTTTAGTAACCATTGCATAACTCTCCTTGACAGCATCAATGAGGCCCAGATTTCTGTCTGTCATTAGCGGTAGCATGTAGATGCAGCAGAATGAGACCGCAAGCAAGAACAGTACTCCTGGCAAAAAAAGAAGCATCATTCCGATCATGGTTATAATTAAGACAACAAGACCGAAGCAAAAAAGAGGCGAAAAGAGTCTCATTTGTGAAAAAATATCCTGAACTTTGGGCTCCCGTCCCTCCCTTATCAGAAGAAGAATGGAGTGCATATAGCCTGCCATTGTTACCGGTGCCAGGATACCCAGAGTAATGAAGCTTATGCCAATCATGGCAAGGGTCATGAATATTAGTGGTGCAATATACTGAAGTGTCATTTCCCAGGCGATTTCAAGATGATACTTAAAATCCATCGATGTCTCCTCCATAAGTTACTAATTGTTATGTCAAAAAGAGATAATCAACCAGAGATTCCAAGTCAAACCCTGCCAGCCCAAAAACGAAAAAACAAGCATTAAGTCGCTAAACCGGATCCGCCGGAGGTGGGGGACCAAAGATCCTTTTCAGTTTTTTACAGGTTGATTCTGAAATCGTGCCCTTGGCCTTTGCGATATCGATGGTATAAAAGCCAAAAGTTTTATACAGGGCAAGAAGTTCGGGTGTTATTAATCCGATTTCTTCAATATGCTTTTCCACGGTTTCTAAATCTCCCCTGACAATGGGGCCTGTAAGCGCTTCGGGAATCCCAACTTTTTCCACATTGGACAAGGTACCCTCAATCAGAGGTTTTAATACGTCAAATGCGTCTTGGCCCGCTATTCCAGCTTCACCAATGAGCTTGAATGCAAGATCCAGCAGAGTAACCAGGTAATTTGATGCCACCACGGCCGAGGCGTGGTACAAAGTTTTTGCTTCTGTCAGAATCGTGACACTGGTCCCTCCAAGATCGGTTGCAATTTCCTTTGCCACCTTAACCGCACGGCTTTCACCCTCTGTAGAAACAATTATATTTTTAAAAGGGTTGGTGACGTAATCAACCGAAGCAAAACTTTGGAGTGGATGCATAGATCCAATAAATGCACCGCATTTTTTCGCGGTTGATAAAATAGTTGACGGAAGTGCGCCGCTACAGTGCAGCACCACGGTATTATTGGCAAACCCCCTGTTTCGTGAAATATTATCGCAAGTATCTGTTATGGCGCCGTCCGGTGTTGTTATGAAAACAAGATCCGCATTTCTGGTTATTTCCCATGGAACATCACTGAAATGATCGGATTGGATTATGTTTGCAGCTCGCTTGGCTGATGAAAGGCTTTTACTGGCAAATCCGGCAGGCCTGTATCCGGCGCTGTTTAAAAATACACCAAGGGCTGTGCCAACCTTTCCGCATCCGACAATGGCAAATGATGGTTTCATGCCGTTCTCCTCTGAGGGCTCACGTTTGTTGTTTGGCCGGAAATTCTCCTGACAATACTCTACAATGCTGCTCAAAATGACTACAATGGCTGAACAGCTCTTGTCAAGCCAAAGTGGAGAGTAGCTTTGGATACACGTAAGTGTTTAATATTTTCTTGACACACCGGTACCATTTAGCCATACTCAGACCTCAACATTTCGTTAAAATTGCGCCATTTTTTGGAGTGAAGTGACTAAAGTGACCTAAAGTGACTAAAGTTAAGGTATTCTGTCAATTTTATCTAAAATAAATAGCCGGAGCGTAGCGACTCCTTAACTTTAGATCACTTTTAACTTTTCCGGTTTATCCGGCTTAGGTTTATACTTCTTAATATCAAGGAGTTGTTCTGAAACATTCTGATGTCAATAATTTATAAAAATGGTAAGGAATTCGCCATCCGGGAAATGATCGAGGCTATCCTGAAAGAAAACCGGTCCCTGGTGCAAAGCCTGAGTGATAAAGCCGGAAAAGATTTTATCCAGGAAATTTTGAATGCCGGATCCATTTTTTTCTCTGCTCAAGGAAGAGCCGGTTTTGTCCTTCGCTGTTTTTGCATGCGCCTGATGCATTTGGGCTTTAATGTGTATTTTTGTGGTGAAACCATTACTCCTGCCATTACCCGTGAGGATTTGCTCATTGTCCTGAGTGGATCAGGAGAGACTCCTTCAACTTTAGAGTCGGTAAAAAGTGCTAAAAAATATCGTGCCAAAACTTACGGAATTCTGGGAAATATGGAATCGAAAATCGCATCGCTTGTTGATATTAGCATCCACATTCCCGGAACCACTAAGCTTTGCCGTGAAGGTGAGCCCCATTCATTGCAGATGGCCGGCTCCCTGTTTGAACAATCTGCCTTTCTTTTCTTAGAAGCGATTGTACTGGAAATTTATCAGAAAAGAAAAAAAGATGTCGGTAGCGTTTCATCACGACATGCCGTCATTGAATAAAGGAGGAAACATGAAACCAGTTCTGCAGTTGGCATTAGATTTTGTGGATTTGAAACGAGCTCTGAAAAATGCCCGGGCCGGCATTGCCGGAGGAGTTGACTGGCTTGAGGCAGGCACGCCGCTCATCAAGAGCGAGGGTCTCCACGCCGTTCGGGAACTTCGCAAGCTTTTCCCTGACAAAACCATTGTAGCGGATATGAAGATCATGGACGCCGGTCGAACTGAGGTTGAAACCGCAGCCAAAGCGGGTGCTAATATAGTGGACGTGCTTGGCGCATCCAGCGATGCTACCATCAGGGAGTGCATCCAGGCAGGCAAGAACTACGGCGCCAAAATTGTCGTCGATATGATAGCGGTTAAAGATGTGGTGTCGAGAGCCAAATTCGTTGAGGGTCTGGGGGCGGACATGGTAACGGTCCATTGCGCCATTGATGAACAAATGGAAGGTAAAGATCCTTTCGATATTTTACGACAGGTCAGCCAGGTATTGACAATTCCGGTGGGAGTGGCCGGGGGCATCAATTCCGAAACCGCCGCCAGAGCGGTGGAGGCCGGCGCCTCTATAATCATTGTGGGTGGCGCCATTAGTAAGGCCATGGATCCTGAACAGGCATCCAGAGAAATCCACCGGGGAATCGATACCGGTGAGAGCATCAGCACCACCCTTTTTAAGAGAAAGGGAGAGGAAGAAATAAAGGAAATGCTGGAACTGGTATCGTCGGCTAATCTTTCCGATGCCCTGCACCGGGGCGGAGTTTTACAAGGCATTCGGCCGCTTTTTCCCGGCATCCGAATGGTGGGTCGTGCGGTTACCGTAAGAACATATCCCGGAGATTGGTCCAAACCGGTTCAGGCCATTGATGTGGCTGAGCCCGGTGATGTTATCGTCATTGACGCCGCCGGCACGGGGCCTGCTATCTGGGGAGAGCTGGCAACCCATTCGGCTGTGCAAAAGGGCCTGGCAGGGGTGGTTATTGACGGCGCCCTTAGAGACAGTCCGGAAATTATCGATATGCAATTTCCGGCATTCAGCAGACTTGTCATGCCCAATGCTGGAGAGCCCAAAGGATTCGGAGAAATCAACGTTCCGATCACGGTGGGCAATATGCACATAGAACCCGGAGACTGGCTTCTGGGTGACTATGACGGCGTTGTGGTACTGCCGCGTGCCATTGCAGTGGAGTATGCCAACCGGAGCATGGACGTGCTTGAAAAGGAAAATCGCATCCGGGAAGAAATTAAAGAAGGGAGCACCCTGAGCAAGGTGACCGAACTTTTGCGCTGGGACAAAAAATAAAGGATGATACAGTTAATTAGGGGATTTAAAGATATCCTTCCCGGGGAAGTAGAACTCTGGCAGCATATCGAAAAAACCGCCAGATCTCTTTTTGAAGATTTCGGTTTTAAGGAAATACGAATTCCGATTATGGAACGTACGGAACTGTTTGCCAGGAGTATTGGTGAAGATACCGATATTGTAGAAAAAGAGATGTATACCTTTCCGGATAGAAAAGGGAGTCTTATCACCTTGCGGCCAGAGGCGACGGCATCTGTTTGTCGTTCCTATATCCAACATAAACTCTATTCAAAGGATCCGGTCCAAAAATATTATACCATCGGCCCTATGTTTAGACGGGAAAGGCCCCAAAAGGGGAGATACCGACAGTTTTACCAGATTAATGCTGAAATTTTTGGGGTGAATTCTCCGCTGGCTGATGTTGAACTGATCTTTCTGCTGGTGACATTATTTTCAAGACTGTCTGTTTCCGATGTTGAAGCACACATCAATTCTCTGGGCTGTCCGGAATGCCGCCCAAAATTCAAATCGGTGCTTTCCGATTTTCTGACATCTTGCACCGAAAATCTTTGTTCAGACTGCATCCGGCGAAAAGACCGGAATCCATTACGGGTGCTCGACTGCAAGGTGGCTGCCTGCAGAGAGGCTATGGCTCATTCACCTTCTGTTTTAGATTATTTATGTCCGGAATGCAGCCAACACTTTGAAACCGTCAAGACCACCCTTGGAACAATCAAAGTCCCATTTAAAGTCGATAAAAGGCTGGTCCGCGGCCTTGACTATTATACCCGAACCACATTTGAAATTCAGACCGGATCATTAGGTGCCCAAAGTGCTGTGGCAGGCGGCGGCAGATATGATGGCCTGGTTAAGGCGCTAGGCGGACCCGATACCCCGGCAACCGGTTTTGCCATCGGTTTTGACCGGTTGGCGGAAATTACAGAACTTAATCGTAATGATTTTATCAAAACGCCTGATATTTTTTTAGCCGCACTTGGTGAAACAAGTCTGTCCCTTGCCTTTGAATGGAAATCCACGCTGTGCCTTGAGGGGATTAAAACCGAGATGGATTTTGGCGATAAAAAATTAAAAAGCCAAATGAAACGGGCGGACAGGCTGGGTGCAAAACATGTTCTGATCGTCGGCGATAATGAGATAAAACAAGGATCGGTTGTTTTGCGCAATATGACCACCAAAGAGCAGGTATCGATTCCCATTGAAAGTGTTGTGGAGAATATAAAAGCAAAATTAACGATATAAGAAATTAAGTCTGGAACTCGTCTTTGGTAAAGACGATTTTCTTCTCGCCAGGCACCAAGACACCAAATATTATAATATAATTCTTTTAATGCTATTTTTAATTATACATACCCCTTCTTCGTGCCTTTGTATCTTAGTGGCTGAACTATTACGAAAGGAGTTAATTCACATTGTCAGATAAACTTGGAGATATGAGGAAAACCCATACCTGCTGCGAACTTGGAGCAGATGATGTGGGTACTGAAGTGGTGCTCATGGGATGGGTACAACGCCGAAGGGATCACGGAGGAGTGATTTTCGTGGACCTGCGCGACAGGAAAGGAATCACACAGGTTGTTTTCAACCCTGAAGTAGGTCGGAAGATCCATGAAAAAGCCCATGCCATTCGAAGTGAATATGTGATTGGAATTCGGGGGAACGTCGAAAAAAGACTGCAAGGGATGACCAATCCTAAATTAAAAACCGGTGAGATAGAAGTCTTCGCCACGGAACTTAAGATATTCAATACAGCTGAAACCCCGCCGTTTATGATCGAGGACAATCTGGATGTTTCGGAAAATATTCGGCTGAAATTCCGCCACATCGATCTGCGGCGTCCCCTTTTGCAAAAAAACATCCTCAAAAGGCACATGGCTGCCACCTCAATACGACAATATCTGAACAATCTCGGGTTTATCGATATTGAAACGCCGGTTCTGACCCGCAGCACACCTGAAGGTGCAAGAGACTATCTGGTGCCAAGTCGGGTGAACCCGGGTCTTTTTTACGCCTTGCCTCAGTCCCCTCAAATATTCAAACAGTTGCTGATGATTTCCGGGTTTGATCGGTACTACCAGATTGTAAAGTGTTTCAGGGACGAAGACCTCAGGGCGGACCGCCAGCCTGAGTTTACCCAGATCGACATGGAAATGTCCTTTGTCAGGGAAGACGATGTGATGGAAATTACAGAAAACATGATGGTCGATCTCTTCAAAGATGTTCTGGATGTAGACCTTAAAACACCCTTTAAGCGCCTTTCCTATGATGATGCTGTTGACCGTTTTGGGCTGGACAAACCCGATATTCGGTTTGCACTGGAGCTGGTGGATATTTCGGACATTGTGCAGGACGCAAGTTTCAAGGTCTTTTCTAATGTTGTTAAAAAGGGGGGTATCGTCAAAGCGCTTAATGCCAAAGGGTGTGTCAATTTTACACGCAAAGAGATAGACGATTTGACCGAATTTGTCTCCGTCTATAGAGCCAAAGGTCTGGCATGGATCAAAGTGCGTGAAGATTCCTGGCAATCCCCGATTGCCAAATTTTTCACCGACGATGAAAAACAGGCCCTTGCAAAGCGTATTGATATGCAACCCGGCGATCTTGTATTTTTTGTTGCCGACCAGCCCAAGGTCACCAACGAGGCCCTGGGGCACCTACGGAACTTATTAGGGAAGAAACTCGGCATGGTAAATGAAGACACATTCAGTTTTGTCTGGATTACCCGGTTTCCATTGCTGGAGTTTGATGAAAACGAAAAACGGAACCAGGCGTTGCACCATCCATTTACGGCGCCTCTGGACGAGGATTATGACCTGCTGGAAAAAGACCCGCTTTCTGTCAAATCAAAGGCTTATGACCTGGTGTTAAACGGTTCGGAGGTCGGCGGCGGGAGCATCCGTATTCATGAAAGAAAGTTACAGGAAAGGGTGTTTGCAGCACTGGGAATGGATCGGGCAACCTATGAGGAAAAGTTCGGATTTCTACTTTCGGCTCTGGAGTCCGGAGCCCCGCCCCACGGCGGGATAGCCTTCGGTTTTGACCGGCTGATAATGATTTTGTGCGCACAACCTTCCATCCGGGACGTTATCGCCTTCCCAAAAACTCAGAAAGCGGCTTGCCTGCTTACCAATGCCCCTGCTCAAGCCGTCAAGGCCCAGCTCGACGAACTTTATTTGAGAATAAAAAAGCTTTAACCCTAAATTCTGCAAAAATCACATAAACTCTACTTGATGGCTTCGTAAAAAGTTCAAATTCAAGGCATGCAAATTTTGTAATCATGAGGGGTTAAGGCACGTTCTGCACGAACATCCCCAAAGACTTGCGAATTATGGAAACAGCTGTTATAGAAATAACATATTTTCAATGGGTTGTAGAATTTACAAGACGTATAAATATGAGAGGAAATTATGAGTGAGATTAGAATGACAGGCGAAATACGCACAGACTATGATTGTGAAGCAATCGGAATGCCGGCGGAACGGTGGGGTGAAGCTGTTTTCAAAATAAAAGATGAAGAGATCGTACTTGAAGTGAGTGTCGAAGACAGTGTGATCGTTGCTATTATGGTTGGCGAAGACACCACCTGGAAAGGAACCCTCGAGGGCTTAAAGCAACTTTTACGCGGGCAGATCAAAACCCGTGACTGAAAAATTGACCTTGTGCTGCCGTCCTCAAGCTTGCATACTCCTGCTACCGCGTTTTTAGCGGCTTGGTGTCCATGCGGGAGGCTAACGATCAGCGCACCATTGGCACGAACCGCACGGGAAGATCATCAACTTTTTCTATACGTCCTGATTTTTTACGAAGGATAACCAGACGTTGCACGTAGACACCGAGTGGCAAAATCATTCGCCCACCTTCTTTTAATTGATTTACCAAAGCTTGCGGGATATCTTCCGGCGCGCAGGTTACTATAATGGCATCAAAAGGACTATGTTCCGGCCAGCCTTTATAACCATCACCAGTCAGCACCTTGACCTTCTCATATCCCTCTGTGGTCAGAGTTTTTCGGGCATGATTTGCCAGTTCGGGTATGATCTCAATGCTGTAAACCTCCGCGCCCAACTCGGCAAGAATGGCGGCTTGATACCCTGACCCGGTACCAATTTCAAGCACCTTTTCTCCGGTCTGAATATTCAGTTTTTCTGTCATATAAGCGACAATATAGGGTTGCGAGATCGTCTGATCATAACCGATGGGACAGGGATGGTTCCCATAAGGTGGGGCAACACCAAGATATTCTTCAGGGATGAATTTGTGACGCCAGACAGTACTCATAGCTTTTAGCACCCGCTCATCCTCACTACCATACGCGCGCACTTGCTGTACCATTGCGGCGCGTTTTTCCGCCCAATCGTAGTTTCCCCTTTTGTCAGTCATCTGATCTTCCGAACACGAAGCTAAATGCAGCCCGCTTAGCAACAACACGAAACCAAGGTACACCAGAACTCTTTTCATAACACCTCCCTTAGTTTGCAAAAATATGGTGAGATATGTTTTTTTGACGGGAGCGATATTCAACCTGCAGTCGGAATATAAATAAAATAAGGCAAACGCAAGAAGTTGCGACCCGTTGAAGAGATATCCTGTTGAATGGCCGAGTGGCCCATAAACGCCCTTATTTCAATTGGTCTGCCTAACCGAATATCCATATCCACCCCGGACAACAGCATGCTCCCTTCGGGGATGTTCTCCTTTTCGTGAATCCGTATGTTTGCCTTTGAAAATCCGGCCAATGTCTTAATGGCAAGGCCCGTTGTTCGATACGCAAAAGTATTCATGGACTGATTTTGCAAGGTGTCTCTTTGTTTCGAATTTTAGGTTGCAGTTGACAAATCAAGCTTTGACCCCAGGCCCAACGGGATCCCCGGTTAAATTTTCCCTGCTCCTTATTCGGCTCTCAATGCCTCGATTGGATCCAGGTTTGCAGCCTTGAGAGCAGGTAGAACCCCGGCCAGAAGACCGATAACCACGGCCAGGATTTCAGCCAGAAATACGTACAGCCACGGGGTGTGGGTGGGCAGCGCGGAAACCGTCGCCCCCAGGAGCCATGCGCCCCCGGCACCGATCATCAGGCCGGCGAAGCCGCCGATGCTTGCCAGCACAACGGCTTCGCCGATGAAAAGGGTGAGTATCTGTCCTCGGTTCGCACCTATGGCCCGAAACAACCCGATCTCAGCCCTCCTTTCATTCACACTGATCGTCATGATCGTAAGGATTCCGACGCCTCCCACCAGAAGTGAAATTCCTCCCAAAGCTCCCACCGCCAAAGTTAGTATGTCCAGCACGGATCCAAGTACATCCAGCATCTGTTCCTGGGTGGTAATGGTGAAATCTTCTGAACCGTGCCGGTCCATGAGGAGAGTTTTGACGCTTTTGACAATGTTGTCCAGATTGCTGCCCGCGGCATAAATCAGATCAATTTCCATCAGACTTTCCCGGTCGAACATAGACAGGGCTCTTGCGGTGGGGATGTAGACGGCGTCATCCAGGTCAAATCCAAGCATCTGCCCCTTGGATTCCATAACGCCGATGACCCGGAATCGCTCTCCGCCGATCCGGATACGACGGCCGAGAGGATTCACCGCCCCGAGAAGCTCATCCCTCACCTTTTTGCCCAGCACGGCAAAGGCGCGGGCGGTTCGGGGATCGTCATCCGGAAGGAATCGGCCCACGGCAACCTTCATTTGCCACACAGTGGGCACCTGAGAACCGACGCCGAAAACGTAAGTCCGCCTGCTGCGCTTTCCGAATTCCACAGGTGCGTTTCCCTGGACAAAGGGAACCATTCCAAGGATCCTGGGATTTCGCTCAAGGGCCAGCGCGTCATCGATGCTCAAAGGGCGCACATTGCTGATAACGGCTCCTGATATGCCGGCGGTAGTGGTTTTGCCCGGCGAGACAGCGATAAGGTTGGTGCCGAACTGTGTGAACTCCGATAGAACGAACTGGTGAATGCCTTCACCGATGGAGGTGAGCAGCACCACCGATGCGATGCCCACGGCAATGCCCAGGGCGGTGAGAAAACTACGCATCCTCTGGCTGGATATAGCACCCATGGCCAGCTTTGTGGAATCACTGATTAGCATAATTAAACATCTTTACTTTATCTTCGGGACAACGCCTGCACCGGATCGAGTTTTGCCGCCCGTTTTGCGGGCAGCACCCCGAATACCAGGCCCGTGACGAGCGCAACGAAGACCGCTGCGCCCAGGGCCCAGATCGGGACCGTGAACGGAAATCTGGGAAATGCGCGGGCGAGCCCCCAAATCCCTAAATATGCCAGAATGACCCCGAAACCCGCACCGATGAGCGAGAGAATGGCGGATTCCGCCAGGAAAAGTCGAAGGATTTGGGTGCCCGGGGCGCCAATAGCCTTGAGAAGTCCGACTTCTGGAGTGCGCTGTGAAACAGCAATCAGCATGACATTCATGATCAAAATACCGGCAACCGAAAGGCTGATGGCGGCAATACCGACAACACTCAGAGTCATGGTCACGAGAATCCGATCAAAAGTGGAAAGCAGGCTATCCTGGGTGATGACGGTGACATCGTCTTCGCCTTCATGCCGTTCCCGGATGGTGGTTAATATCATTTCCTTGGCTCTGGGGACCGCGTCCCGGCCGTTGGCCTGTACCAGGATTCGGAAAAGCGCAGAGGTATTGAACAGGGTCTGTGCAGAGGCCACAGGTACAACCACCACGTCCCCCATGTCCAGTCCCAGTGACTGGCCTTTTTTGGACAGCACCCCGATAATACGAAAGCGGCGTTCGCCGATACGAACCCATTGGCCCAGGGGGGATTGATTCCCAAAGAGTTCTTTTTTGAGTTTGTACCCTATCACACAGACCGTCAGGCCCCTCGTGGGATCGCCGGCGGGGATGAACCTGCCCTGGGACATTGAAAGATGGCGGATTTCAAAAAGCGCCTTAGTGGAACCAAGAACAGTCACTTCCCGGTCTCGATGCTTCCAGGAAACCGGGGCGGAACCCACCGTGATCGGTGCCACACGGCGGATAGCGGAATGCCGGGTAAGGGACAGAGCGTCTTGTAGTGTAAGATCCCGGGGGGTTGCCCCCAGCAGCGGGGGCGGGCCTCCGGTTGTTTCAGAACGGCCCGGCAATACAATCAGCAGGTAGGTGCCCAGAGAGGTAAACTCGTTGGTGACATACCGGCGGGCGCCTTCTCCCAATGCGGTAAGCAGAATGACCGACGCCACACCGATCGCCATGGCAAGAATCATCAAAAACGTTCGTGTTGGGTACCCCGACAGGGCTCGGGCGCTGAATTTAATGACATCTCCGGTTTTCATTTTTTCATCAAACCCCCGGTATCTGTTGAGATATTTCCGTCTGCCAGCTCTACTCTCCGAGCAGCCCGCTGGCTCAAATCGGGATCGTGGGTCACCACAATCAGGGTCATGCCCTTATTATGGAGGTCTTCGAGTATCCGGATGACTTCAATCCCGGAAGTCCGGTCCAGGTTGCCGGTGGGCTCATCCGCCAGGATAACATCCGGCTGCATAATGGTGGCCCTGGCAATGGCAACGCGTTGACGCTGTCCCCCGGATAACTGGTCCGGGCGATGTTTGGCGCGGTCGCTGAGTCCGAGAGAAGAGAGGGCCCCCTGGACGCGAGATTTTCTGGAAGCAGGATCCACGTCTCCAAGGATCATCGGCAATTCCACATTTTCAGCAGCGGTAAGCCGGGATACCAGATGGAAAAATTGAAAGACAAAACCGATCTTGTGGCGGCGCACCGATGCCTGCTGGTCATCGGTCAACTCGGTGGTGTCCATGTTTTCCAGGGTATAGATCCCCTTGTCCGGTCTGTCCAAAAGCCCGATAATATTGAGCAGGGTCGATTTGCCTGATCCCGAAGGGCCCATGATGGCGACATATTCCCCTTGACG
>JAFDBA010000071.1 GCA_019313505.1 Deltaproteobacteria bacterium | reverse complement strand
ATCGAACGTTCAACGTCGAACGTCGAATGTGGAAGGCGCTCCTGCCCGCCATCGCGAGCCGTACTCAATGCTCTTCGTCCTTTTGTTGGCTCGCTCAGGCGAGGCGGGCGGGTCACTTTGTCTTTATTATAAATGGTAAAATACATTATTCGATGCTCAACGTTCGATGTTCGACGTTCATCTTTTATATGCCCTCAAGGTGTGGATTCCTCATTAAAATATGTTGAATCTGAATTTACGCCAGGTCAGTAGCCCTGAAATTAGAGGGTTAGAATATCGTTAAAATCATTCTCATGGGTAACCGGTCCTAATAGGGTCAGCGCAAACCGACCTTTTTGAAAAAGGCCTTCAGCCAGATGGAGGATGTCGTCTTGGGTAACCGATTCGATGTTATTTGCAATCTCTTCCAAAGGGATATAACGTCCAAAATGAGTTTCATTCTGTGCCAGTCGCACCATCTGGTTGTCGTTACTTTCTGATGCAAGCATGATGTTTCCCTTTGTATGCGCCTTGGCATCTTTCAGTTCGTTTGGATCAACACGCATTTGTTTAAGCCTGGAGATTTCTTTCAGAATCAGTTCGGTTGATTTACAGGCGTTATTAGGGTTGACGCCTGCATAGGCTCCGAACATGCCGGTGTCCACGTAAGATGAGATAAAGGAATAGACAGAGTAAGCCAGGCCTCTTTGTTCGCGTATCTCCTGAAACAGCCTTGAACTCATGTTTCCCCCGAGAATAGTGTTCATTAGGGAATACGCATACCGCCGCGGGTCGGTTATGGATATACCTTTTGTCCCCAGACAGATATGAACTTGTTCCAACTCTCTCTGGTGCAGGTTAACCTTGCTGCGACCTTGGGGTGTAATGCGTTCGGGAAAACTGTTGCCCGAACGAATTGATTCAAAAACCGGCCCGATAAGATCCATAAGGCGGTTGTGCTCCAGGTTGCCTGCAACCGAAATGACAATACGTTCGGGTTGATAAAACTTGTGAAAAAATCCCTTAATGGCATGGGAATTAAAACCTGCAACTTTTTCGCGAGTGCCGAGGACTGATCGTCCCAGAGAATTATCCCCCCAAAAATTACTTCCGGAAAGCAGATGAATGTATTCATCCGGGCTGTCTTCCACCATGGCGATTTCCTGAAGAATAACAGCACGCTCATTTTCAACCTCTTTTTCGTCAAACATAGAGTTTAAAAATATATCAGAAAGAATATCGACCATGGTTTCTAAATGGGTGTCCATAACCTTTGCGTGGTAACACGTATTTTCAGCACTTGTAAAAGCGTTTGTCTGGCCTCCGATTGCATCAAATTCTTTGGCAATCTGAAAAGCGGTCCGTTTTTCTGTACCCTTAAAGATCATATGTTCAATAAAATGTGAAAGACCGCTTTCAGATGACGACTCATCCCGGGCACCGACATTTACCCATACGCCCATTGATACAGAATGAACATGGGGCATTTTTTTAGTGACAATCCTGATGCCGTTAGTAAGTGCGGTTTTATTTACAAAGTGATCCATTATTAGTCTATTTTTCCTCTTCAAGGACAGCTTTGTGGCTCAGACGGATTTTCCCGTCTCTGTTGATTTCAAGCACCTTGACTTTGATAAGATCCCCTTCCTTTACAATATCAGATACTTTGTTTACCCGGTGATCGGCGAGTTGTGAGATGTGCACAAGACCGTCTGTTCCGGGCATTAGCTGGACAAACGCACCAAAATCCATGATCTTTACAACCTTCCCTTCATAAATTTCTCCCACTTCGGGTTCCCTTACAATTTCATCGATCATCTTCACGGCGGCATCAGCTTCTTCTTTGGAAAAAGCGGCAATTTTGATCACACCCTGATCATCTATTTCAAGTTTTGTATCGGTTTCAGTTTGAATTGCCCTGATGATTTTTCCCCCGGGACCTATGACTTCACGGATCTTGTCGGGATTAATATTCATGGTAATGATTGTCGGTGCATAGGGGGAAATTTGGTCGCGAGGTTCATTAAGAGCTTCTAACATCCTGTCAAGGATATGAAGCCGACCCACACGTGCCTGTTCAAGAGCTTTTCCCATAATATCCCTGGAAAGTTCATGAATTTTTATATCCATCTGGAGCGCGGTTATACCGTCTTTTGTGCCGGCAACCTTAAAATCCATATCACCGGTGTGGTCTTCATCTCCAAGAATATCCGACAGGATAACCACATCATCTCCTTCCTTGACAAGCCCCATGGCAATACCGGAAACCGGAGCTTTGATTGGAACGCCACCGTCCATTAGCGCCAGGGTACCCGAACATACGGTCCCCATGGATGAAGATCCGTTGGACTCCAAGACTTCTGAAACAAGGCGGATGGTATAGTCAAATTCTTCCTTGGCCGGCAGAGCTTTTTCTATGGCTCTGGTGGACAGTCCGCCGTGGCCGATATCCCTGCGGCTCGGTCCGCCGATGCGTCTGACTTCTCCTACAGAATACGGCGGAAAATTGTAATGGAGCATAAAGGGCCTCTGTTCTTCTCCGAGTAGCGTCTCCACACGCTGCTCATCCCTACCAGACCCGAGGGTCAGCACACATATCACCTGGGTTTCCCCACGTGTAAAAAGAGCACTGCCATGGGGTCTTGGCAATATACCGACCTCACATGTAATCGGCCGTATTTCATCAAATTTTCTATTATCAATTCGACGCCTTTCTTTAAGAACAACGTCTCTGCTGATTTTTTTGAGTGTGTCATTAAATATATTATTTACTTCCCTTTTGCGATCCAGATAGTCTTCCCCGAGCTGTTCAAAAATGACTGATTTTATTGTCCTAAGTGCAGCGCTGCGTTTAGTTTTTTCAGGTATCATCAAAGCTTCGTAGATCCGTGGAGATGCCTGGGGTTCAATTTTTTCAACCAGTTCAACATCTCTTTGGGGCGGGGTAAAGGGCCGTTTCGGCACTCCGTTGATTTCTTTTAGTTTCACTTGCATATCTAAAAGCGGTTGCATAGCCTTATGGCCGAAAAAGATTGCTTCAAGCATATCAGATTCACTAACAATATTGCCACCGCCTTCTACCATTACAACACCGGTTTTTGAGCCGGCAACAATGATGTTGATGTCCATATTTGTGTTTTCATCTATGGCAGGATTTATTTTGAATTGACCGTCTACCCGGCCCACACGTACACATGCAATCGGCCCCGCAAATGGAATATCCGATATTTCAAGAGCAGCAGATGTCCCTATCATTGCCAGAATGTCAGGATCATTCCCCTGCTCCATGGAGAGTACTGTTGCAATAACCTGGGTTTCACATCGGTATTCTTTGGGGAAAAGCGGCCTGATGGGACGGTCTATAAGGCGGGCGGTCAGGGTTTCTTTTTCACTGGGCCTGCCGATTTCGCGTCTGAAATAATTCCCGGGTATTCGGCCCGCCGCATATCCCTTTTCCTGATATTCAACGGTGAGCGGCAAAAAATCTATGGTACGTTCTTCTTGAGAAGATACGACTGCAACAAGTACAATGGTCTCTCCATATTGAACTACAACCGAACCGGATGCCTGTTTGGCGACTTTTCCGGTTTCGATGCTCAATGTTCTTCCACCGATTTCAGTTTTGAGTAACGTTTTCATATTTGTCTCCTAAAAGCAAAGCAGCTTCAAACCTTTAATTGCATGTCAAATCTTATATTTTTTTTTGGACTGATCATTAAATAGCAAAAAATTAAGTTTAATTACTGATTGCAGGATTAAAAATTAAGCCCTTATGCAGGTACAGTTCTATGAAACTCACTTATGCTTATACAAACAATACGGGCATGTAATAACCTAGGCTATATTATATTTCCCTGGATAGAGATCACATAAAATGTGTCCTCTATCTTCTCAGTCCCAGGGTTTCGATGATTGTCCTGTATCGTTTTACATCTTTATTTTTTACATAATTTAAGAGCCTGCGCCGTCTACCGACTAAAATCAACAAACCCCTTCTGGAATGATGGTCCTTTTTATGAACCTTTAAGTGATCTGTAAGATAAGAAATACGGTATGTCAGAAGTCCGACCTGGACTTCCGGAGAACCTGTATCGTCTTCGTGCAGCTTAAACCGCTCAATCAGCTCCTTTTTGTCTTTTGTTGTTAAAACCAATTTTTTTTGCCTCCTCTTGTTAAATAAGATTTTTATTATTCATGAAATATTCAGGACAACCCGATAAAATTCAAGTTAATCGTTGATGAACTCGCAAAAAGTCCGATTTTGACGGTTTCGTAAAAAGTAACGAATTCAACTAAAGGTTCATATACAAGGCGTAGTATTTTTTCAGGAACGAGGCCATACATGTAGTATGCCGAGTGTCTGAAAAAATACTGCAACGCAGTAGATGGGACTTTTTACGACGCCATCAATTGTTGAATACACAGCAATAACCATACCTGTCACTATCTTTTGTATCCTCTAATACCGCAATAAGATCGTTATTTTTATCGACGATCTTGATAAAGCTTTCTGAAGTTTTTGAGTGTACCGGCCTTAAATCCTTTTTTGTTATGATATTGCCATGCATTATTTTTTCTGCCAACCCTTTATCAGCAATATGTTCGGACATATCCTGCAAGGCGTTTGACATGCTTATTATCCGATCGAATATTTTTTCAGATAAAGCCAAACTTTCTATTTCTGATAATTTTGCAGCCTTTCTAATTGAGAACCCGCCGCTTTGGATCCGCCTTAATTCTTTAAGGTGGCCACCGCATCCGAGAAATTTTCCTATGTCTGAACAGAGTGTTCTGATATATGTACCTGCTGAGCAAGATATATTAAAATGTATCAACGGCAGATTTATTTCAAGTATTTCAATGTTGAAAATAGTGACACGTCTTGCCGGTTTCTGAACAGGTTTGCCGCTGCGCGCCAGTTTGTAAAGGGGGGTTCCCTTAAATTTCAGCGCCGAATAAACCGGCGGCATTTGCTCAATCGTCCCCTCGAACCGCTTAAAAACGGATCGTATTTTTATTTCAGAAAATAATACGTTATCGCATATTGACGTAACAGTTCCAGTTGAATCCTGCGTGTCTGTTTCAATACCCAGGTTAAGAACAGCTTCATATTTTTTGTTACCATGCAGGAAAAACCTGGCAAGCTTTGTCCCACGATTGATACAGCATACCAGGATACCTGTTGCAAAAGGATCAAGTGTACCGGCATGCCCGACTTTTCTTGCCCCAAATATTTTCTTTATACGGGCTACCACCCCGGCTGAGGTTATGCCTGCGGGCTTATCAACAACTAAAATCCCGCTTTGTTTAGTCATATTTTATCAGCCATGTTTAAAAGTTGTAATTTTATATCAGAAAGTGTCGATTCAATATTGAATCCGGCAGCGCTGGCGTGGCCTCCTCCCCCAAACAAACCTGCAATTGCAGCCACATCAACCGTTTCATCTGAACGGAGGCTTATATGAAACCTGTTAAAAGCGTTTAATTTTTTTTTGCCATTCCCGCATTCCTGTATAAGTGCCGCGACTTTGATATTTTCAATACGTCTTGCATAATTGATAAGGCCGTCTACATCTTCAGCCTGGGTATGTGTTTTATAAAACATGTCTTGTGTAAGTGTCATAATTGACAGTTTGCCATTATCTGAAATCTCAATAGAGTCGAGGGCAAGATTAAGAAGCTTCATACGGCCCAAAGAATATGTTCCATATACATGTTGTGCAACATTGTAAGGATCGACGCCCAATCCCACCATTTCTTGACAGATTGCAAAAGCGGCTCTGTTTGTATTTGAAAAACGAAATGAACCTGTATCGGTCAAAATCCCCGTGTATATTGAAGTGGCAATAGCTTTGTCAAATGAAACATTCATTTGTTTTATCAGACAGTATATGATTTCCGCGGTGGCACATGCTGAAGTATCTACGAGTTGAAGTTGACCAAAGTGGGTATTGGTAACATGATGATCGATGTTGACAGTAATCGGAATCTGTCTAACCACTGAAGCAGCCATCCCGATCCGTTTTAAATTACCGCAATCAAGAATAACGGCAAGATCGTAATTCTCATTTTTTATATTCCTCACAACACGGTTAACAGCAGGGAGAAAACGGTACACAGCGGGAATGGGACTTTCATTATATAAAGTTGTTTTTTTATTCAATACATCAAGACAAAGTCCCATGGCAATCAGAGATCCGATTGCATCACCGTCCGGGTTAGCGTGAGTAGCAATTAAAATATGGCTACTATTTTTCAAATAACGTATTATCTGGTCCATTGTCCGCTTTTACAGTCTTCAAAACCTCATCTATCTGTGATCCGTAATCAAAAGATTCATCGTAAAAAAATTTAAGGTCCGGCATATAACGCAAACCCAACTGCCGGGCAAGTGTACGTTTTACAAACCCCAGAGCACTTTCAAATCCTTTTGCCGCCTGTTCTATGCTTTGTTTGTTGCCGGATGCAACAAAATATATCCGTGCAATCCTTAAATCTCGAGACATTTTCACATCTGTAATGCTGGCATTTTCAAGACGAGGATCTTTAACTTTTTTCAGCAATATTTCCGACAGTACTTTCTGTATCTGGCCACCAACTCTGTCAGATCGTACAAACGGTTTCATAAATTGATGATCTCCATTTCACTGTCTATGATCTCAGCCAGATTCAACTCGTCTGCCAGATTAAATATCTTGTCTATCTTAGAGTTTATTACCTTTCGATTGTTACCAACCAGGGCAAACCCTATTATTGCCTTTTGATAGATGTCATTTGATCCGACCTCTGCAACCGAAACATTAAAATTGTTACGCAGTCGGCTAATGATCGATTTTACAACCTTCCTTTTGCCTTTTAAAGAACGGCAGTCATGCAATCTGAATGTGATAATACCAAAACCCGCAACCATGTTACTCTCACTTATACTTCGCACGTTTACACTTTGAGCATTTTTTTGGCTTTCACCTATCCCGGATAAACCAGAAAAGTTACAAGTGAGCTAAAGTTAAGGAGTCGCTGCGCTCCGGCTTTTATACAAATTGGTAGTATTCCTTAACTTTAGACACTTTAGATCACTTTAGGCATTTCACACTTAATTGGTTAAGCATTTTGTTGACTTTAACCTTAATTTATACCCGTTCCAAGTATATATCTACTCTTCAAGTTCAGGTTTGATCTCCTCAAGGTAGTAACATTCTATTACATCACCAATCTTGATATCATTATATTTATGGATACCGATTCCGCATTCGTAACCGCTCTGGGCTTCCTTGACATCGTCTTTGAAATGCCGGAGGGAAGAAATTTTACCCTCATAACAGACAATCCAATCCCTGAGGACGCGCGCAAGCTGCCCCCGCTCTATTTTCCCTTCGGTGACATAGCAACCTGCGATAGCCCCGACTTTTGGAACGTGGAACACTTCTCGGATCTCGGCTTTTCCCAGGATCCTTTCTTCAAAAGTAGAGGACATCATACCGAGAATGGCATCCTTGATGTCTTTTATAATATCATAAATGACATTATAAAAACGTATGTCCACATTTTCTTCATGGGAAAGCGCCTGAATTTTAGAAGTGGGACGGACGTTAAAACCTATAATTATGGCATCAGAAACGGTAGCCAGGGAAATATCCGATTCGGTCAATGTTCCGGTTGCTGTATGGATTACGTTAATTCTGACTTCCTCGTTGGAAAGTTTTGTCAAGGCGTCTCCAAGGGCTTCGATAGAACCATGGACATCGGCCTTGATTATGAGGTTTAGATCCTTAACCTCATTTGTCTGTATCTGCTCATAAAGTTTTTCAAGACTTAATCTGCTGGTTTTTGCCAGTTCTTTAGACCGTTGTTTCTGTATTCGATGGGCACTGACCTGCTTGGCATTCTTTTCGTCTGCCAACGCAAGCAACTCATCTCCGGCATTAGGAACACCTGAAAGTCCGATTATTTCAATCGGCATTGAAGGCCCGGCGGACGTTACCTGAGCTCCTCTGTCGTTCAGTAAGGCTCGTATTTTGCCATAGTGTACGCCACAGACCACCGGATTATGAATCATCAAAGTTCCCTGCTTGACCAGAACCGTGGCAACAGGGCCTCTGCCTGAATCCAGCTTTGCTTCAACCACGTAGCCCATGGCAAGCCTATCCGGATTTGCTTTAAGCTCCAATATTTCTGTCTGAAGGAGAACCATTTCAAGCAGATCATCAATTCCCTGTTTCTTTTTAGCAGAAACCTGGACGAAAATAGTATCACCACCCCAATCCTCAGGAACAAGACCTGTGTCTGCAAGTTCACGCTGAACACGTTCAGGATCAGCATTGTCTTTGTCTATCTTATTAATTGCAACGATGATCGGGACTTTTGCGGCTTTGGAGTGGTTTATTGCCTCAATGGTCTGGGGCATTACGCCATCATCAGCAGCAACAACCAGAATTACCAAGTCCGTTACCCTGGCGCCACGGGCACGCATTGCAGTAAACGCTTCATGGCCCGGCGTATCCAGAAATACAATCTGGCCTTTATCTGTGGATACATGGTAGGCGCCGATATGTTGCGTGATTCCCCCGGCTTCATTTTCCGTGACTTTGGTTTTTCTTATTACATCAAGAAGAGATGTTTTCCCATGATCCACATGTCCCATAATAGTTACCACCGGCGGCCTCGCCATGAGCTTATCCGGATCATCTTTTTCTATTTTTAACACATCTTCTTCCTCAAAAGAGGCTTTTTCCAGTTCGTAATCGAATTCTGCGGCAACAAGAACGGCGGTATCAAAGTCTATGGCCTGGTTAACAGTTGTCATAACACCTAAATCCATCAGCTTTTTGATGATTTCTCCGGCTTTGATTCCCATACGTTTTGCCAGATCGGACAAGGCAATGACCTCATCAATTTTTATTCTACGTTTGATGGCTTTAGGTGTAGTTATCAAGGGCTTTTGTTTTCCAAGAGTCGGTTTAGCCTTTGCAATCCTACGTCCCTTACGAGTCCGATGCCCCTTGACATAAAGATCAGCCCCTTCAACAACTTCTTTTTTCCGGAAGGAGATTTTCTTTTTGAAAAACTTTTTATCCCTTACAGCTTCGTCGGGTTTTTTTGTCCATTGCTTCTTTTTCTTTTTGTCTTTTGCAGGCACATCTTTCCGGGGTTTTTTAATTTCTGGCGCATCTTTTTTCGGTGTGGGTGTTTTTTCTACCTTTTTTTTGAGTTTTTGAACCCGGTCTTTTTCGATCTTAGGCGCTTTTTTCTCAGGGGGTGGTGTTACGGGTAGTTTTATAATCTTTGCCGGAGTATCTTTTTTAACCTTTTTAGCGACCTTTTTCTTTTTTAATTTCTTTAAAACGGCTGGTTCCTTAAGTTTTGATTTGGCCGGCTTTTCGATTTTAGGCTTTTCTTTCGAAAGAATGGTTTGTGCAACGGCTCCATCAGGTGCGTCATCCTTGGGTGGAGCGTCTTCCTTGGGAGGCTCTTCCGGTGCAATAGCCGTTTCTACCTGAACAGTCTCTTGCTGCACACGTTTTTTACGTCTTCTGATAATCGTCGGCTTTATACGCTTTTCATCAACCTCTTTTTTGGGTGAGCCAATCAAATTCTTTTTTATCATGATTACAGTCTCATCATCTATAGAACTCATATGGCTTTTTACATTAATATCCATATTCCGTATCTTTTCAAGCAGTGTCTTATTTGTCACGTTAAGATCTCTGGCAAGTTCATATATTCTAATCTTTGCCATTCATTCCCCTTAGTAAAGTTTAAAGTGATCTAATGTTAAACTAGTAGGTTAAACTTACTATTCCATTACTGCAACATTTTCCCGCAATCTTGCTGGATGGAACACAGTTTAGCCAAGTTCACAAATTATCCGTCATCTTCTACCGCATTATCAGGTGATGAAGAATGGTCTGGCGTATCCTCATCATCCGACAAATCTTCTTTAGATGTTTCGTCGATTATGTCTTCTTTCAAGACCTCCTGAACATCCGAAACATTTGAAATCTCATCGCCGTCCGCTTCCTCATCCGACAAATCTTCTTCAGATGTTTCGTCGATTATATCTTCTTTCAAGACCTCCTGAACATCCGAAACATTTGAAATCTCATCGCCGTCCGCTTCCTCATCCGGCAGGGCTTCATTTGATATTTCATCGATTTCGTCTGTGCTTGCCATATGTTTTTTTGCGCTTTCGATAAGTTGTATTGCTTTTTCTTTGGCAATGCCCCTGATCTGAATCAGATCTTCTATGGAAGAATTGCCGAGTTCCTCAGCAGAAAAAAATCCTTTTTCATACAAAGCATCCGCCATGCTAATTCCGATACCCGGTAATGACACAAGAGAGTTGTAGCCGTCCTGCATGGCTTCACTGTATCGTGTTTCACTGTTGACATCAAGATGCCATTTTGTAAGTTTTGAGGCAAGACGAACATTCTGCCCTTTTTTCCCGATGGCTATTGAAAGAAATTCGTCAGGTACGATGACTTCCATGGAAAAATTCTCTTCATCGATAATAACTCTGGATATTTCAGCAGGTGCAAGGGCATTACATACAAATTTTGCAGGATCAATATGCCAGGATATAATATCTATTTTTTCACCTCTCAGTTCCTGAACAACGTTCTGTACTCGACTCCCTTTCATTCCTACACAGGCACCAACCGGGTCTATATCAGAATCGTTTGAAGTTACTGAAAATTTTGCACGGATTCCGGGTTCACGGGCTACACCCATAATGGTTACGATACCTTCGCTGATTTCCGGAACTTCCGTTTTGAAAAGACAGGCCACAAAATCAGGATGTGTTCTTGAAAGAATAATTTGTGGGCCGCGAGTTTCATGAATTACATCCACTATATATGCCCTAATACGATCACCACGTCGATACGATTCTTTAGAGACCTGCTCTCGCGTTGGAAGTATACCTTCCGTCTGTCCCAGATTAACAATAATATCATTACGGTCAAAACGCTGTACAATTCCGTTTATGATTTCACCTTTCCGGCTAATAAAACTCGAATAAACAGCATCCCTTTCCGCACTTTTCATTTTCTGTATAATGACCTGTTTGGCCGCCTGTGCGGCTATGCGTCCAAAAGTGGAAGTATCCATTTTTGTGCCGAGGCTGTCACCGATTTCACATTCTGAATCCAGCTTACGTCCTTCTTCAAGGCTTATTTGGGTGTCAGGTTCTGTAATGTCTTCAGTCACATCTTTAAACTGGAATACTTCAATTTCACCTGTTGCATCATTGTATTGAACTTCAATGTCTACTTTGGTTCCAAACTTTTTTCTCGCGGCAGATTCCAAAGCCTCCTCAAGTGCCTTGATAAGCACTTCGCGATTAATACCTTTGTCTCGACTAACCTGATCAATAACACGTTTTATATCTGCTATAAACATCCGTTTATCCTCAACATATTAAATGCCAACTGTTGTTCAAATTGTACCTTAGTTACTCAATGAGGGTTGTACATTCGGGCTAATCAGCAAGTCGCGCCATCATAATTTCCTGATAAGGAATACATGCTGTTTTGCCATCTACCGATAGTTTTACAATCTCTTCAGATATACCCATAAGGACACCCTTAATTTTTTTTTGGCCGTCAACAGGTTGAGCGGTTCTAATTTTTACACGGCTTCCTTTGAACCTGTCAAAGTCAAGCCTTTTCCCCAAGGGACGATTCGGTCCCGGAGATGAGACCTCCAGACTGTATGGTCCCGTATTTTCAAGATATACATCCAAAAGGTCGCTCGATTGGCGGCTTATATGCACACAGTCATCGAGTGTAACGCCCCCGGGTCTGTCTATAAAAAGGCGAAGAATTCTCCCGCCTGCTTCCCGTTGATATTCAAGATGGACCAACTCCAACCCCTCGCTTTCACACAACGATTCTATTAAATCTCTTGCCTGTGCAACAATTTTTTCCTTATTTACCGGAGACCGGTTTTTATGCCTCCGGGTTTTGACCCCGGATTTTAGTCTTTTATTTGCTTTTTTCCTTTGCGGTTTCAATGGCCTATCGATTTGATGAATTAGACTTTTTGGAAATTCATCAAATTGTCCCCCATAAAAAAATAAAAACGGGCTTTCGCCCGTTTATTCTAATACAGGTAGATCTTTTAGTGGATCGAGAGATTTTATCTGTTCATGTAGATAACCATAAGGAAAAAATTAACTCCACACCACATATACATACCCAAAATCTACGCTTAGACAAGAGACGAGACCTTTGCAAAACGCTCATTTTTCAAAGGTCTCGTGACCTTATATATTAAACAAGGCGAACATCCAATGGAGCGGGCAACGAGATTTGAACTCGCGACTCCAAGCTTGGGAAGCTGAATTCAACTATAGATGGCTAAGTAAAAAGGTTCATATACAAGGCGTAGTATTTTTTCAGGAACGAGGCCATACATGTAGTATGCCTAATGTCTGAAAAAATACTACAACGCAGTAGATGGAACTTTTGACGACGCCATTAATTTTGAATGTGGTGATAGAATTAGGATTAGCTTATAAGATTGCGTATGTTTTTGAGTTCTATGCGAATTTCATCGAGTGTGGTGATTGAAGATTTTTCTTTTTTTTCTTCCGGTTTGATTTTTAAATGTTGCTTGGCCCCCTGAATTGTAAATTTCTTTTCATACAAAAGATATTTTATCTTTAAAATTAATTCAATGTCACTTTTTCTATACAGCCTCTGGCCTGAAGAGGACCGTTTGGGTTTTATCTTCTTGAACTCAGCCTCCCAGAACCTCAAAACATATGCCGGGACCCCAACAATTGCACTTACTTCTCCAACCTTAAAGTAAAACTTGTCTGGCAGCTCTTTTTGATAAGAAGTGTGGTTTTGCATTTTTTTAGCCCACAGCTTTTAAAAGGTTGGCAACAGGTTCATCCTTTAAAACAAGTCAATTTCCATCAAGAGATACTATTTTCAAGAAGCTGGCGTACTATGAAAGATTATACGGTCGGCAGGGTTGCATCAATCTTTTTCAAAAGCCTGTCCGAAATGCTTTTATGAAGGTTATTTACCCTGCTATCTTCCAAGGTTTCACTGGAAGATCTGTAGGTTATTCTAAATGAGATGCTTTTCCTCCCTGCAGGAATAGGATCACCCTCAAAAACATCAAACAGGTATAAGTTTTCCACCAGTTCTTCATTTAAATCAGTAACGCTTTGCAGGATATTATTCGCTTCAATATCATTATCAACAATCAGAGTAATATCCCTTGACGTGGCCGGGAACTTCGGAATTGGTGATACGGATTTTGTCCCCGGCATATGATTTATAAGTCTATCAAAATTTAATTCAAAAATAAAGGCCGTTTGCTTTAAATCATAATTACTCAGCACTTTAGGATGTAATTCTCCGATAAGTCCTATGTATTTATCTTTAACAATAACCTGGGCCGTGAATCCGGGTTTTGTATAAAAACAGGATGCCGGCGGCATGCGGGTAAAGTTTATGTTAACTATATCCAGATTTCCAAAAAGTCCTTCAATAACGCCTTTTAAATCATAAAAATCACAATTGAACTCCCTGGAAAACCAAACCGTATCGACTCTTTTCCCTGTCCAGAGGCCTGCCAGCATTTCAACTTCATCAGGCAGGCTGTCTTTTTGGCCTGTGTCAAAAAAGACATTGCCGATCTCAAACAACTTAAGGTTTTTGTTCTGAACCGATATATTGTACTTCATTGTTTCAAGAAGACCGGGTATAAGAGACGTTCGCATTGCCGACTGCTCTTCAGACAGAGGATTTAATACATCTACCATCTGTCTTTTTTTGTCACCCGGTTCGAAATTAAGCCGATCACATGATAATTTGCTGATAAAACTATAATTTATTGCTTCATTAAATCCCAGCCCAGTCATCAGACATTTAATTCGATTCCGCGACTCGATCTTTTTTGATGGATGCCTGGCTTCGGCAGGTATCAGTGGAAAGGTTGTTTGTATGTTGTTATAACCGAATAGACGTGCAATTTCTTCTGTAATGTCTTCAAATCTGGTTATATCGACTCTACAGGATGGTGGAATAACCTGAAGTCTATCATTGCCAATCTTATCAACTTCAAATTCAATCGATTTTAAGTGGTTTTCAATATCATTTATATCCAGACGAGTGCCCAGTCGGCGGTTTAACGCCGTGACGCTGAAATCTATCATCCTGTCAGTAAAAGTGTTTTGATATTCATCGATTGTACCTTTAATAAGCTTACCACCACCGATTTCAGCAATGAGCTGCGTGGCCCGATTTAATGCGGTAATGGTTCCTTTGGGATCGACGCCACGCTCGAAACGGTGTGAGGCATCTGTGTTTAACCCCGTTTTTTTTGAAGTCTTTCGAATGCAAACCGGATCAAAATATGCGCTTTCAAGAAGAATTTTTGTTGTGGAGTCTTCAATTTCGGAATTCAATCCTCCCATAACCCCCGCAAGAGCGATCGGTTTCTTACCATCGCAAATCATAAGCATTTCCGGGTCAAGGGGACGTTCTTTCCCATCAAGAGTGATAAAGGCTTCACCCTCCCCGGCGGTACGCACCACAATACGGTTTTCGGCAAGGCGGTCAAAATCAAAGGCATGAAGCGGTTGTCCGCTTTCCATCATCACAAAATTGGTTATATCGACAATGTTGTTAATCGGTTTCAAACCCACTGAAACCAAGCGGTCCTGAAGCCAGAAAGGAGACGGTCCAACAGTAATATTGAAAACAAGGCTGGCAGCATATCTCGGACAAAGTTCAGGAGCCATTATGGTTACAGAGGTATAGTCCGAAATGTCATCAAACGATTCCGGCAGACAAATTTTAGGGTAAGTCACCTTTTTTTTCTCAAATGCCGCAATTTCGCGAGCCGTTCCAATTATACTAAGGCAGTCCGGTCTGTTTGGAGTCAGGTCAATTTCAAACACAGGATCTGACAAGCCAAGGGCCTTGTTAAGCGGAAAACCAACCGAATAGTTTCGACCAAGTTCCATGATTCCGTCACTATTGGCACTAAGCCCAAGTTCCATCTCGCTACAGAGCATCCCTTCTGAAATCTCCCCCCGAATTATACTTTTTTCAAGGATTGTTCCTTTTGGGAAACAGGTTCCGGGTATGGCTAAGGGCGCAAGCATATCATTTTTGACATTGGGAGCACCACAGACAACAGTGATGATGCGGTCACCGATATCGACTCTGCAGAGTTTCAACTTATCGGCATTCGGATGGGGATCAATCTTGGCTAACCGGCCGATGACAACACTGTTTAAATAATCATAACGGTCTGAAACCGCTTCAACTTCAAGACCAGCCATGGTGAGGGCATTGGCCAAATCGTTAACATTTATATCAACATCGATGTATTCTTTTAACCAGCTTAAACTGACCTTCATGTTAAAACTGCCTTAAAAATCTTAGATCATTTTCAAAATATCTACGAATATCATCAATTCCGTATTTCAGCATGGCAATCCTTTCCACGCCCATACCGAAAGCAAAACCAGTATAACAGGTTGTATCATATCCAACGTTTTCAAACACTGCGGGGTGAACCATGCCTGCGCCTATAACTTCAAGCCATCCGGTATGTGAGCATACTCTGCATCCATCCCCTTTACATATAACACATCTAATATCGACTTCAGCACTCGGTTCTGTAAAAGGAAAAAAGCTGGGCCTAAATCTGAGACTGGTCTCCGGGTCAAATATCTGGTGAACAAATGTGGTCAAGACTCCCTTAAGGTCACCGAATGATACATTTTCATCGACCAGAAGCCCTTCAATCTGGTGAAACATGGGTGTGTGCGTTAAATCGGAGTCACAGCGGTATACCTTGCCGGGCGCAATAATTCTCACCGGAGGTTTCTGCTTTTCCATTATTCGGGGCTGAACAGGGGAGGTATGAGTACGAAGGACAATGTTGTCTGATATATAAAATGTGTCCTGCATATCTCTTGCAGGGTGATTTTTAGGGATATTAAGGGCTTCAAAGTTGTAATAATCTGTTTCAACCTCAGGCCCTTCAGCAACATCAAATCCCATTCGTATAAAAATATCGCATATTTGTTGAGTAATCTGGGTAATTGGATGCAACGATCCTCGACGGGTGACTCTTCCGGGCAGCGAGACATCAATCCGGTTGTTTGTTTCATAAGAAGAAGATGCAAGTTGCTTTAAGGCTTTTTTGAATAACTCATCAAGTTTTTTTTTTGTTTGGTTTGCCTTTTTCCCTGCTTCCGGTCTGCTTTCCTTTGGCAGGTTTGAAATATTTCTCAAATATTGAGTAACCACGCCCTTTCGACCCAAATACCTGACCGAAAGGGCTTTAATGCTTTCACTATCAGAAGCAGCTTCAAGTTCCTTCAGAACCTCTTCTTTGATTTGCTCTATTGTTTTTTCCAACTTTTCGCTCTGTCAATTGAATCATAGCTGTTCTGATGCCAGATTTGCGATTTGAGCAAATCCTGGTGGATCAGATATTGCTAATTCAGCTAGAACTTTTCGGTCCAGATTAATACCGGCAAGTTTTAATCCGTGTATGAATTTACTGTAAGATAGGTTGTTCATTCGTGTTGCTGCGTTAATTCTTGTTATCCAGAGTCTCCGGAAATCACGCTTGCGTGCCTTACGATCCCGATAAGCATACATAAGCGCTTTATCTACAGCGTCAGCTGCGGTACGAAATAATTTGCTACGGCCTCCACGATGCCCTTTTGCTAACTTTAAAATTTTTTTTCGACGTCTTTTTGCTTTAAAACCTCTTTTGACTCGCATAAATCTTCTCCTAATTATGATGAACTCGTCTAATATTATGATTCAGTAATTCGCTGACGTATGCTCTATGCCAGGAAGACTATTACAGCTCATACAGGGCCAAGCACACTTTGAAAAACGCCCCCTTTTGCCCAATTCCTGCGCCTGCCCCGTGGAATGCTTGCCCAATGGAACCTGTTGTTAAGTTTCATTGGGGCATAGCCTATTCCTCTGGGGGCAGGCTCAAATTTTCCACCCAAAATAAATGCAAATACCACGGTTTTTCTAATTACAAATCCACTATCCATTGGGAAGGAGGAGCCTGACCATCTTTTTATCGGATTTTTTGACGAGTTGGCTCTGCCGTAAAGCACGTTTTCGTTTAGTGGTTTTTTTTGTTAAAATATGACTTTTATGTGATTTTGCAAAGACATATTTGCCTGTACCTGTTATTATATATCCTCTCCGTTAGTTAGTTTCCATCTATAAATGGCTATTTTTCCGATGAGCGGCGTTCTCCGCGGGTTTCCGCCCTCGACGTACAGAAAGTACGCCTCGGGCGAAACCCTTGTGCGGCCTTGCTCATCGAAAAAATATCTCATTTATAAATTGGAAACTACTTAGGTATCAAACATATATGGCGTGAGCCACAGACATATGCAAGCCCACGCCATCAATGAGTCCTTTGAAAAACGCCCCCTTTTGCACAATTATTTTGGCGATAGAACCATAATCATTGTGCGACCTTCAAATTTGGGGTGCTGTTCAACCGATGCAATTTCTTCAGTTTCTTGGGCAACCTTTTTGAGCAAATCCCGACCCAGCTGAGAAAGTGTAATCTCACGTCCTCTGAAAATAACCGTTACCTTGACCTTGTCCTTTCTTTCAATGAACTTTTTGATATGGTTGATTTTGGTCTTAAGATCATGTTCATCGGTCTTTGGGCGTAACTTTATTTCCTTTAGCTGAAATGTAGCCTGCTTCTTTTTTGCTTCCTGCTTCTTTTTGGCCTGTTCATATTTATACCGCCCGTAATCCATTATTTTGCAGACAGGTGGATTAGCATTGGGAGAAACTTCCACCAAGTCAAGACCAAAATCATTGGCAACAGCAATTGCCTTGTAAGTAGGAATGACGCCGATTTGATTGCCGTCAGGATCTATTACCCTAACTTCTTTTGCCCTTATATTTCTATTAATATTAATTTTACTTGATCTGTTTGCCCTATTTGTACGTCTTGGTATAGCTATGCTTTCACCTCCCGAGCCTTGAATTATTGCCAATATTTCGTGACCTTTGCAAAACGCCTCCTTTTGCCCAATCCCTACGTCAGGCTCAAATTTTAATCCTCAAAATACTCAATGTATTCCTGTGGTTAAAATTTTCGCCTTCCTTGGCATTAAACAAAATTGAACATTTTTCAAAGGTCTCACTTCCAAAATGGAATTGCCAGACAATCTATTCCAGTGCATATTCCATATTGTGAGCCATCAACCTAATTTGAATCTTGAAATATATAACAACATTAATAAATGCAAGCAAAAAATGCAAGTGAATAAATCCGGATATAAATTATAAAGCAACTTTATGCAACGTCCGGCGATGAACTTAAAAAAAGAAACCTCCCGTTTTAGTCGTAAAATTTTCGAGACGTGTTTACTGACCGAGTGTATATCTTGCTAAAAGGCTTCCCCGCCAGTAAGAATTTTTTGGATTTTTAAAAAAAGCCTTGAAAAGTTTCAGGCTCTCTTTGCGCAAAATATTCGGTACAATTGAAATCCCACTATCTTTATAAAGGGGAGTCAGTTTAGTCAAATCACAGCTTGTGCCTCCCCCCATTACGTCTTCATAGGCATAAACGATTTCGCTGATACCGCTTAGAATCATTGCGCCGAGGCACATAATACACGGTTCTAAAGTTGTAAAAAGAGCGACTCTGTTTTTGTCAGTATTTATTTTTAAATCGGTTAGTTGCTTTAATGCCATAATTTCGGAATGGTCAATTTCATTCGGAAAATTTCCTAATGTACCTTTTCTGGAACCGGTTGCCAAGATCCTGTTCCCATGTACAATTACACAGCCTACCGGAAATTCCCCCGCAGACAGAGCTTCTCTTGCCTGTACCAATGCCTTTTCCATGAAGTGTTTATAATCCATGTCGTTCTCTGAGCTTTTTTGTTCTAAAATAGAGATATTATTCCTTTAAAAACGATTTTACAATTCAGAACTCCTGACCTGTATACGTAATTTCAACGTTAGATGAAGGTTTAGTCGTAATTTCAGACGTAATAATTTAAACATCGAATGTTCAACGTTTGACGTTCATCTTTTATATACCCTCAAGATGTAGATTCTTCATTAAAATATGTTGAATCTGAATTTGCTATAGATCAGTAGCCCTGCAATTTACAGCTGCTGTCATCGCATATACAGCTTCCATCTACCTCAAAAGCATAAATAATTTTAGATTCCATTTCAGCCTGTTTGGGTGAGATAGGATCAAAATGTATTTGGGCAATCTTGTCAATGAGTTCGCCTTTGTCAGGTATAGATTCAAGGCCCATGGAAATTACCTTACCTGTCGCTCCATCGAGAATGTCAGCATCCTCACCGTTTGTTACAACAACCACCGGCACCTGATAAGGGGCCACAAGTCTTGAGGCAGCCAACGCAGGACGATGCCGGGTTACCAGAGAACCGGGACCATATTTTAGAATAATACAAATTTTGTCTGCAAGTCTGATGGTATAATCTATATTTAAAACAGCTTTCTTGTTAGCGGCTGTTATAAAAAGTTTACGGCCGGGTTCGATCTCTTTTTTAAAATATCCTTTATGTTCCACAAGGAGGTGAGCCAGTTTCTGTCTGTATCTTTCGTCATGTGTGTCCTCGATTGTTTCACCGGTAATATAATCGACCAGTTCGCCGAGTATGAGATGATGCCCTTGTATATTTTTCAACGTTCTCAAACCTCTCTAAGGGTTCGCGCAAAAATAACTTCGCAGAATTTTCGCGACTTACCATCCGGTCGTCCCAACTCCCGAAATTGTAAACTTTTCCAAAAAAAACATAAAATTCAATCGAAACTAATAAAAACATAAAACAAGATTTTCAGGATGTAAAGTTTCAAATATTCCTTTACAATCCATTCTCCCTGTGAATAACTGTCATCATATGGATATCCGTGAAGAATTTGAAAAACGTGAGAAAGGTTTTATATCTCCCTTCGGTTGTTTAAGTGCCAAATCTCGGGGACGCATAAAAAAGGAAGACCCTTGTCCTATCCGAACCGCTTTTCAGGTGGACAGGGACCGGATTGTTTATTCAAATGCCTTCAGACGCTTAAAGTATAAAACCCAGGTTTTTTTGTCTCCTCTGGGCGACGAGTATCGAACCCGTCTTACCCATACAATTGAAGTGTCTGAAATCGCAAGAACAATAGCACGCGCCATGCGTCTCAACGAAGATTTAACCGAAGCCATAGCCCTGGGCCATGACTTGGGGCATACTCCGTTTGGTCATGGCGGTGAAACCATTTTGAAAGAAATTTATTCGCCGGATTTCTCACATAACAAACAGAGCCTCCGTGTTGTTGATGTACTGGAGAATAACGGCCAGGGGCTAAATCTCACCCATGAGGTTCGAGACGGAATCTTAAAACATTCCAAGGGGTATGGAAAAATTATTCCGGATGATCCCGATGAACGGGCCTTTACCATTGAGGGGAATGTGGTCCGTATTGCCGACATTATGGCATATCTTAATCATGATCTGGATGATGCCATCCGAAGCGGTGTTATCAGCCAGAATCAAGTTCCTGATTCATGTATCAAGATTCTTGGATGTACGCATTCCGAACGTGCAAATAGCATGATAAAGGATCTTGTATTCTCAACTAATGTTCGCGGGGATAAATTATGTCTGCAAATGAGCAATGAGGTGTACTCTACTATGGCCGGACTCAGGGAATTTCTTTATGAAAATGTGTATCGTTCACCCCAGGTCCATAGAGAGTTTGTAAAGGCCAAAAAGATTCTGTCCGAACTTTACACATATTGTTTGGAAAACGACAACATGTTTCAAAGAGAACTTAAAGCCATGCAGATGGAATTGTGCAATTGTGATAACCAACCTACCGAGAGAATTGTTTGCGATTTCATTGCAAGCATAACAGACCGATATGCTCTCGGTCTTTACTCAAATATCTTTTTCCCTTCCCCTCAATTTTGATGGCGTCGTAAAAAGTCCGATTTAGACGCTAATCTGCTTACGCTCAAACATTTTGTGATTCAGCTATGAAGTCACGACCAAGCATACTGCAAATGCTGCCGAAAATCGATCATAAAACCCATGCCCCTTTTTTAGAGGGATTAAAAATAATTTATTCGGCTATGGACAAAAAATATCAGGAAGCTGCTGATTATTATAATTTTCATTGTACCGGATGCGATGACAGTTGCTGTTTTACCCGCTTCTATCACCATACTCTTTTGGAATACCTATATATCATGGAAGGGTACCATGCCCTTGTTAATGAAAAGAAGGTCGAGGTGAAGCACAAGGCTTTGGAAATATGCCGCAAAACCCGTGAGGCAGATGAAAAAGGAGCTCCCGTCAGATTGATGTGCCCATCTAATGTTAACGATTTGTGTCTGATTTATATGTACCGACCAATGATATGCAGATTGCATGGTATTCCCCACGTACTTCAAAGGCCCGGTCAAGGGCTATTGTATGCTGAGGGTTGCGAGGTTTTTACCGCACAGTGTCAAGGAAAAGAGCGTTTCGAATTTGACCGAACACCTTTTTACATAGAAATGGCCGAACTGGAAAGGGAACTGAAACAGGCGGTCGGTATGACGCAAAAGATAAGAATGACTGTGGCGCAGATGTTAGCAACCTTTTAAGCATGTTAGATCATTATAGTGTTTGTGAAAATCATTTTGGAGCAGTTATTCCGTATTTTTAAAGCGTCTGTGGCGGCACTATCTGACTGATCCTGGATGCTGGATGCTTGATCCTGGATAAAAAACATAGTGATTCCTTATAAATATCCAGTATCCAGAAACCAGCATCCAGCATCTCGCCTCAATCAACTTCAGGTCCTATTTTATGGCAACAGGTGGATGAACCCCAAAAACATTTTCTTAAAAGCTGCATAAACATATGAAATATATAGAAATAGAAGATATAGATAAACTGCCCGGAAAATTACTTAAAGAGGGGGACAATTTTAATTTTAGATGTTACCCTGGCATTGCCTGTTTTAATCGATGTTGCCGCAATCTTAATCTTTTTTTATACCCTTACGATGTTGTCCGGCTGAAAAAGAGGCTTCAAATCTCTACAGACAATTTTATTGACAAGTATGTGGATATTGTGTCGCGATCTTCCAGTTTTTTCCCGGACGTCCTTCTACGGATGACTGAAAACAAAGAAAAAACCTGCCCGTTTCTGGTTGAATCAGGCTGCTCGGTTTATCCTGACCGTCCGGATGCCTGCCGCACCTTTCCCGTTGAACAGGGTGTTTTTTATGATGCCAAACATCAGAAAACAGAACTTATTCATTTTTTCAGACCGCCTGAGTTCTGTCTGGGTCAGTACGAAAAAAAAACCTGGGCAATCCGAACATGGTCAAAGGACCAGGACACTGTTTTGTATAATAAAATGACCTTGCTCTGGTCAGAGGTAAAGCGTCTGTTTCAAACCGATCCCTGGGGTTCTCAGGGGCCGGAAGGGCCCAGGGCAAAAATGGCCTTTATGGCAACTTATAATATAGATCAATTTCGTGATTTTTTATTCAACAGCACATTTTTAAAACGATATAAGGTAAAGTCTGCACTGTTAAAAAAAATCCGGGCTGATGATGTGACATTGCTGAAGTTCGGTTTTGATTGGATCAAATTTTACATCTGGGGGATTAAAACCAAATCTTTCAGACTGAGATAGGATAAGAAATATAAAGAAAAGAAAGGTTACAATTGATGCATTCGTAAAAAGTAGAATTCATCACGTTTTAGGTTTTAAGATTTAGGTTTTAGGCAATAAATTTAATTATTTTAATAGATACTTAAAACTTAGAACTCTGTAAAAAGTCGTATTTTTGATTTTTTACGAAACTGTCACAATTGGAATATTGGATAAAAAAATGAGGAAATTTCTTTTTCTTTTGATTGTTTGTCTGCCCACAACGGGCTGGAGTGCTGATCTTCACTATTCACTTGATGTTCAAATAAACACCAATGAACGGAAAATCACCGGCACTGCCCGTATTAAAGCTAATGTGGATATAAATATTGATCTGTGCGTTCGCAATCTGCGTGAACTGAAAGTGGATGGCGGCACCAACATCAATGCTGTCGATGATAGCATCAATTTGACTGTGAAAGGCGGCAAAGAAATAATTATAAGTTATGAGGCCCTGTTCAACCAAAAGGGTATTAATTTCATCGACAAAGAGAATGTTTTTTTAATCGACAACTGGTATCCCCGTCCGGATATTCTGGTTGAGTACGATCTTGCCGTAACTTTACCGAAAAATTTTATTGCTACGTCAGAAGCTGAATCAGTGACAATCCACAAACATGGAAAAACAAAAACGTTCGAGTTCCAATTTCATCACCCGTTGGACGGTTTACATATGGCGGCTTCAACCCGATATGTCCTGAAAAAAGACCAGTATAATAATATCTCTATAGAATCTTATTTCTTCAAAGAAGATGCTCAGCTTGCAGATACGTACATTGCTTATACAAAAAAATACCTGGCGATGTACGAAAGTATGCTCACCCCGTATCCGTACAAGCGCTTTGCTATTGTAGAAAATATTTTCCCCACAGGCAGTTCAATGCCAACTTTTTCCCTGCTGGGTAACCAGGTAGTGAATTTGCCCTTTATCGTCAAGACATCCTTAGGACATGAAATTTTACACCAATGGTTTGGCAATTCAGTTTTTATCGATTTTGAATCCGGTAATTGGGCGGAAGGAATCACAACTTATCTGGCAGATCATTACTATGCTGTCCTTGAGGGCAAAGGCACAGCCTATCGCAAACAAATACTGGTGGATTACAATGCTTATGTAAATGCAGGCAATACCATTACTGTGAGTGATTTTTTCAGCAGACGTAATAAAGCCCAAAGTACCATAGGTTACGGGAAATCAGCAATGTTCTTTCATGGATTACGAAAACTATATGGTGATGATTCGTTTTTTGCAGCCATACGAAACTTCATCCATGAGAATAGTTTTTGCAAAGCTTCCTGGCACGATATACAGTACGCTTTTGAAAAAGTGACAGGAGAAAAACTATATACACACTTCGGGTACTGGCTCAACCGCAAAGACATACCCGGGCTTGATGTAAAAAATGCTGAGTTGAGTGTTCAGCAGGGACAACTTAAGCTAAACTTCGAATTATTACAAAAAGGAGAAGTTTACCCACTGCTAATCCCCGTATCCTTGCATACCGATAAGGGTAAAAGTATGCAATTTGTCCATGTGAAAAAATCTAAAGAAAAGATCAGTCTTTTGTTAGATGAGATGCCCAACAAAGTTGTCATTGATGAAAACTACGATATTATGCGACAATTAGCACCTGAAGAAATTTTCCCGGTTCTGGCCGGCATTATGGGCAAACAAAAACTGACTGTGGTTGTTTCATCCGGACAACGCAGCATATATCAACCTATTATTGACGCTCTTGGGATTGAAAATGTCACTTATGCAACCCCGGACAAACTCACATTTAGTAAGATCAAAAAAAATTCGTTTCTGATTGCAGGCTATGACAATACTACTGTAAACATGCTGTTCGGAAAACAGGCCGTCCCAAAAGATGGAGTGCGTATAAAAGTTTATAAAAACCCATACAATGCATCTGAGCGCATTGCTCTGTTACATGCTAAAAACAAAACAGAAGCTCAGGCGGTTCAGAGCAAAATACCCCATTATGGCAAATACACCGAGCTGGCTTTCAAAAACGGGCGAAACACTTACAAAGCTATTGCCAAAGCAGATAACGGCATCCTGGTGCTGTCCCGTTATGCACCCAGGGTTCTAAAGCCTAATATGCTTACAACCATAGACAGTATTATTCCACATCTCACAGCATCCCGCATTATTTACATAGGGGAAAGACACGACCGGTTCGCCCACCATATTAACCAACTGCAAATCATTAAAAAGATCCATAACGCCGGATATAAACTGGCTGTGGGTATGGAAATGTTCCAAAAGCCTTTTCAGCAGGTAGTGAATGACTATCTGGCCGGGAGGATCGATGAGCATGAATTTTTGCAAAAGACTGAATATTTCAGCAGGTGGCGGTACGATTATAATTTGTATAAACCGATCATCGATTATATCAAACAACAAAACTTGCCCCTTGTAGCCCTCAATATCCAAGGTGATATCAGTCGTAAAGTTGCCCATGAAGGCATATACAATTTATCAGATAAAGAGAAGAAACAACTTCCCCGTTCAATCGATTTTTCAAATGAACGCTACAGAAGAAATTTAAACGAGGTGTTTTCTTTGCACAAGGAACAAGCGGAGTTAAAAGATTTTAGTTTCTTTTTACAGGCGCAAATTCTGTGGGACGAAGCCATGGCAGAATCCGCCCAGCAATTCTTAACGGGCAATCCGGAAAGCAAACTGGTGATACTGGCGGGAAATGGCCACATCATCCATAAATATGGGATTCCGGAACGTCTTTATCGAAGAAACCACGAACCCTTCACGGTTGTTGCGCAAGACGAAGAAATTGAAGACGGAATTGCTGATTATGTGCTTATAACCACAAGATTAGATGGGGAAAAAGCGCCTAAACTGGGTGTAATGGTTGAAGAAAAAGAGCATGGCCTTGAAGTCGTGGGTGTTAGTCATAACAGTCCTGCCAAGAAAGCAGGATTGGAGAAAAATGATGTCATTCAAATGTTTGGGGGGCAGCCAATAAAATCACTGGCTGACTTAAAACTTGCGCTGTTTTACAGCAAAATTGGCAGCAATCTCAAGATTCAGGTTAAAAGGGCCGGCAAGAAACTTGACAAGGAAATCGAATTGTTTCGTTCAAAATAATTGAATATTTAAGGGAAAAACCTGATAAAATATTTATATGGTTTCTCAATTATTCAATCTTCAATTTAGTCCCAGATTGTCGGGGTAATACTATAAATCTTTCTGCACACAGTTTGCCGGACATTGGGAATAGATGCATCGCCTGCATTCATATCTTCTCAAGGTTGTGCACAAAACAATTACAGAAAGAAAGTAGATAACCAGCAAACCCGGTTGTAACAGCAAATAATAAAGCGGAAGCAATACGACAACCAAAGGTATAAACAGGGCCACGGTTTTTTCAAGCAGACTCAAGGGGCCTGGTTTTTCCTTAAAAAATTTAGGGACTCCCCAAAAAAACATACACTTTGTGGTTTTGGTACCTTGAAGGTAATGGGGGCAATGGGTACAGAAAAATCTGTAAATGACCATGACAAGTAAGACACAGGTTATTATATAAAAAACTAACCATAGAGTTGAATCCCTTGCAATGGCTATACATGCAGTAATAAACGGTACGGAAACAACCAGGTTCCAGTAAAGAAAATCAAGAAATTTATGCTGTTTTTTTAATTGTGTTTCCTGTTCATTCATATTCTTATTCCTCCTTTATTTTAAATTCCCATCATCCATTGCAGGCAAACATCCAGTCATGGAACGGGATCAGTTTCAAACCATGATTGTTACACGGAAAAGCCACCCAGCTTGGTTTCAAGGTATTCGGCAATACCTTCACGGCCTCCTTCGCGTCCCAGACCGCTTTCCTTCATACCTCCGAAAGGAGCCGAGGCTGCTGTGGGATTAATGTCGTTAATGCCGATAATACCGAAATGCAGGCCTTCAAACATGCCCATGGCACGTGAAAGACTGCGGGTATAAACATAGGCAGCCAGACCGTAATGAGTGTCATTGGCCATTTCCAAAACCTCTTCCTGGGTATCAAACGCAATAATCGGAGCCACCGGCCCGAAGGTTTCCTGGCGATATATCAACATCTCCGGCGTTATATCCTTCAGAACCGTTGGAGCATAGAAATAGCCCTTATCAAGATTGTTATCCATCATCCTGTGGCCGCCGCTGACCAGCGTTGCACCTTTATCCAAAGCATCGGTAACTTGCAGGCTCACCTTTTCCAAGGCGGCAGAGTTCACCAGCGGTCCAATGCTTACGCCGTTTTCAAAACCGCTGCCCGCACGCATTCCGGATACCCGGTTTTTAAATTCCTCGATAAAGGGATCCACGATACTATGATGAACGAAAATCCGGTTAGGACTGATACAAGCTTGTCCGGTGTTCAAGAATTTAACCAGCACGGCGCCCTTGGCGGCATACACCGGATCGGCGTCGTCAAAAACAATAAAGGGAGCATGGCCCCCAAGTTCCAAAGAGACATGTT
>JAFDBA010000070.1 GCA_019313505.1 Deltaproteobacteria bacterium | reverse complement strand
CTGCTTTTCGGCCTTTTTCAAAATATCCCATTTGGTAGACGGTATGATCATGGCATCAATGGAAATGGAAAGCCCCCCTTGAGTTGAATACTGGAAACCGATGTCTTTCAATCTATCGGAAAGGATAACTGTGGCCTTTGGCCCAAGATTCCTGTATGCGTAATTCACAAGTTCGCTAAGGGTCTTTTTATCCCTGACATTGTTTACTGTAGAAAAAGGTATCTCGGGACGTTTCTTAATCACCTGAAAAATATGATAAGATTGGTCGGCAATAATAGCGCTGCTTATCCCCTCTTCTTCCAAAGCAAAGACTGAATAGACCGACAAGCCCTTGATTATCCCTGTCAGGGCCTTTTGAATATTGGGTTACCATTTCAACAAAATCCCCGCCGGCCTGCAGCTTTTCTAAAACGGTATCTGCCTCTTGTTCATCAAAAACCTCGATATGGCGTATCATTATGATGTTATCTTTTGGAATAATTTCCCACAACAGGATACGCCCCACGGTAGTGTCAAACCTTTCACCCTCCATACGAACAATAATTTTGGCATGAAGATCAACGGCCTTTGCATCGTATGCACATCTAACTTCTTCAGCATTTGCAAATATTTTACCTTCGCCTTTGGACCCGGAAACCCCTCTCGTCATGTAATAGATACCAAGAACAATATCCTGACTTGGTACAATTATAGGGCTCCCATTGGCAGGAGAAAGAATGTTATTACTAGACAGCATCAATACCCTGGCCTCTATTTGAGCCTCTACCGAAAGTGGTATATGAACAGCCATCTGGTCGCCATCAAAGTCTGCATTAAATGCAGTACAGACCAGCGGGTGAAGCTGCAGGGCCTTGCCTTCAATGAGAATAGGCTCAAATGCCTGAATTCCCAACCGATGAAGCGTTGGAGCTCGATTTAATAGAACCGGGTATTCCTTTACCACCTCATCCAATGTATCCCAGACCTCAGGAACTTCTCTTTCCACCATCCTCTTGGCACTTTTTACCGTGGAAACAAGTCCTTTTTGTTCAAGACGATAATAAATAAACGGCTTAAACATCTCCAGGGCCATCTTTTTGGGCAAACCGCACTGGTGTAGTCTGAGATCCGGTCCTATTGTGATAACGGTACGGCCGGAATAATCGACCCTTTTGCCCAAAAGATTCTGTCTAAAACGCCCCTGTTTGCCCTTCAATGTATCACTAAGCGACTTTAACGGTCGTTTGTTAGTTCCCATAATCGCTCTGCCGTGCCGGCCGTTATCAAAAAGAACATCCACTGACTCCTGGAGCATCCTTTTTTCATTCCGCACAATAATGTCAGGAGCCTTTAATTCAATAAGCCGTTTTAACCGATTATTTCGGTTAATGACCCTGCGATAGAGGTCGTTCAAATCAGATGTTGCAAATCTTCCACCTTCAAGAGGGACAAGGGGCCGCAAATCCGGTGGTAGAACCGGAATAACATCCATTATCATCCAGGTCGGATCTATTCCCGACTTCATGAATGCTTTGACAATCTTGAGTCGTTTAGACAATTTTTGCCGCTTTGTTATAGAGCGAGTGGAACTGATATCAACTCTCAACTCCTTGTATACCGCATCGAGATCGATTTTATCCAGCAGTTTTTTGACAGCCTCAGCCCCTATCCCGGCTTCAAATTTTGTCCCGTAAACTTCACATGCTTCTCGATATTTTTCCTCCGATAGAAGTTGATTTTGATTAAGATCCGTGTCCTTGGGATCGATCACAATGTAACTGTCAAAGTAAATCACTTTTTCAAGATTTTTTAACGTCAAATCGAGCAGATTACCAATCTTGCTCGGAAGGCTTCTTAAAAACCATATATGGGAACAAGGTGTGGCGAGTTTAATGTGCGCCATCCGTTCTCTCCGCACCTTGGACTGAATAACCTCCACACCACATTTTTCACAAATAACGCCCCTGTGTTTCATCCGCTTGTACTTGCCGCAGTTACATTCGTAGTCCTTTGTCGGACCGAATATCTTGGCACAGAAAAGGCCGTCACGTTCAGGTTTAAAAGTTCGATAATTTATAGTTTCCGGTTTCTTTATCTCACCGTGGGACCATTTAAAAATCTGATCGGGGGATGCCAGGGAAATCTTAACACCGGAATAAAGTCTTGGATCGGTCGGTTTGGTGAAAAAATCGTATATAGTTTCCATTGATTATTTTCCTTCCATAAGGATTATGTCCAAACCCAAACTCTTCAATTCTTTTGTCAGGACCTTGAAGGACTCAGGCAAGCCCGGTTCTAATGTATTCTGACCTTTTACAATCTTTTCATACATACGAGTCCTGCCTGCCATGTCATCCGACTTTACTGTTAAAAATTCTTGAAGAGCATTCGCCGCTCCATACGCTTCCATGGCCCAGACTTCCATTTCACCAAGACGCTGACCTCCGAACTGGGCCTTTCCGCCAAGGGGTTGTTGCGTCACAAGAGAATATGGACCGATAGACCGAGCATGAATCTTGTCATCGACCAGGTGATGGAGTTTCAACACATACATCGTACCAACGGTAATCTTTTCCTGAAAAGCCTCCCCGGTACGCCCGTCATACAATGTGGCCTGAGCAGTTGTGGAAAGCCCCGCCTCGACAAGAAGAGACTTGATCTCATTCTCTTTAGCACCATCAAAAACCGGTGTTGCCATGTGAACACCGTCTTTATAATTACTTGCAAATTCGTACAGGTCTTCATCATCGAAGCCGTCTATCATCTCTTGAGTGGACGGTTCTGAGAAGATTCGCTTAAGCTTCTCTCTAAGGGCCTCATTTTTTCTTTGTTCCATGAGATTGTTAAGCTGATCCCCAAGCCCTTTTGCGGCCCAACCCAAATGAATTTCCAGAACCTGCCCTACATTCATCCTGGAAGGTACTCCAAGGGGATTAAGGACCATATCAACCTGCGTTCCGTCTTCAAAATAAGGAAGGTCTTCTTGTGGAAGAATTCTCGACACCACCCCCTTGTTACCATGTCGTCCTGACATTTTGTCACCCACGGATAGCTTGCGCTTCATCGCCACGTAGACCTTAACCATTTTAATTACGCCTGGAGGAAGCTCATCCCCTTTTTCGAACCGGGCGATACTTTTTTCAAAAGATTTTCTACAAATCTCGCATTGGCTTCTATATCGCCTAAGGATATCATGGACCTGTTCGGTCAGTTTGGGGCTTTTAAGTACGATCCCCTCAAGCTGCGCCACGGGTATCCCGGCCAGCATCTCAGTATCTATCTTGCTCCCTTTTGTAATCAGAACCTTCTTGCCTTTTTTCAGAGATGTGAAACATTTTTGGCCCACAAGCATTTTTTCAAGTTGTGCGTAAAACACATCCTTAATGACTGCAAGTTTATCATTACTGTCTTTTTCAAGGGCAGCGATCTTTTTATCTTCGATAAAACGGGTGCGGTCATCTTTCTCAACACCACTCCTGGAAAACACCTTTGCATCGACCACTATTCCATGGACACCGGGGGGCACCCGTAAAGAACTATCTTTTACATCTCCAGCTTTTTCACCAAATATAGCCCTTAAAAGCTTTTCTTCAGGAGAAAGCTGTGTTTCACCTTTAGGAGTAATTTTTCCCACCAGAATATCTCCTGAACCGACTTCAGCGCCAAGCCTTATAATACCGCTTTCATCCAAATCTTTTAGGGCTTCATCACCTACATTTGGAATATCCCGCGTGATATCTTCTTTGCCCAGCTTGGTATCTCTCGCCACGACTTCAAACTCTTCAATATGGACAGACGTATACACGCCATCCCGGTGAAGCCTTTCACCCACCAGAATCGAATCCTCAAAATTATAGCCGCCCCATGGCATGAATGCCACCATTATGTTTTTGCCCAGGGCAAGTTCACCCTTGTCTGTTGCAGGCCCGTCCGTAATAATCTCTCCGGCCTTGACTTTTTGGCCTTTTCTGACAATAGGGCGCTGGTTGAAGCATGTATTCTGATTACTCCGTATAAATTTTGAAAGCTGGTAAACCGTTACAGGAATTTCCGAATTTTTATCGTCTTCGGGCTCATGTTTGAGAACAATACGGGAAGCCTCAACGTCTACCACCGTACCATCACGTTGGGCAACTACCGTAACACCTGAATCTTTAGCCACAACGCCCTCAACACCTGTACCCACCAGAGGCGCCCGGTTCATAAGCAAAGGAACCGCCTGGCGTTGCATGTTCGATCCCATCAATGCCCTGTTTGCATCATCATTTTCCAAAAACGGAATCAAGGATGCAGAAACACTCACCAGCTGGTTGGGAGAGATATCCATCAGCTCAATATCTTCGGACTTGACCATCATTAACTCCCCTTCTACTCGTGATGTTACCAGGGGCCTGACAAATCTTCTATTTTCGTCAATAGGCGCATTGGCCTGTGCAATCGGGTGATCCTTTTCTTCAAATGAACTGAGAAACTTTACATCCTGCAATACACTTGCATCTTTTACAAGACTGTATGGCGTTTCAATAAATCCATATTCATTAACCCTGGCATAAGTACTCAGGGAAACAATAAGACCGATATTAGGCCCTTCCGGTGTCTCTATGGGACATATCCGCCCGTAATGTGACGGATGAACATCCCTGACTTCAAAGCCGGCTCGTTCACGGGTTAATCCCCCCGGACCCAGGGCACTCAAACGCCTCTTATGGGTGGTTTCCGAAAGGGGGTTGGTCTGATCCATGAATTGGCTGAGCTGGCTGGTCCCGAAAAATTCCTTTACAACGGCGGAAACCGGCTTTGAATTTGCAAGGTCGTGGGGCATAAGCGCATCAACCTCCTGAAGGCTCATCCGTTCTTTAATAGCACGTTCCATACGGACCAGTCCGATACGATACTGGTTTTCTAAAAGCTCACCAACAGCACGCACCCTTCTATTACCGAGATGATCGATATCATCAACAGCTCCCTGTGTATCTTTCAGCTTCACAAGGGTTTTAGTTGTAAGGAGTATATCCTCTTTTCTGAGTGTTCTTAAGTCTATGGAAGAACTAATACCGAGTCGAAGGTTAATCTTCATGCGGCCGACACCGGAAAGATCGTAATAGGAAGACTTGAAAAACATATGGTCAATAAATTCCTGGGCCACTTCCAATGTTGCGGGGTTGCCAGGTCGGAGTCTTCGATATATCTCAATAAGCGCGTCCTCTTTTGTTTCGACCTTATCCAAAATCAGGGTTTTGTGGATGGAGTCACTACTGGTTACACCATCGATAAGAAGGAGTTCAAATTCATTTATACCAGCATCAAGCAAAGCCTGGAAAATTTCCTGGTTAAAAATTTGGTTGCATTTTACGATGGTCTCTCCACTATCAGGATCGACTATTGTCTTTGCAAACACCTTGTCAAGAATATCTTCAACACTTATCGGAACCAATTCTAAATTAGCGGTTTTAAGCTTCTTGATCGCAGCTTTGGTAAACATACGCCCTTTTAGAATAATAGACTCGCCCGTTTCAGGATCATTAATATCACTGCTGGCACGCTTCCCTCGCAGCAAATCCTCATTAAATTTCTTGGAAATCAGTTTACCACGGATAACAAACTTTTCTGTTTCATAAAAATAAGCCAGAATGTCTTCGGAAGTATATCCAATCGCTTTATAAAGGATTGTAATAGGAAACTTGCGCCGCCTGTCGATCCGAATATGGGCGATACCTTTGTGATCAATCTCCATATCAATCCATGATCCGCGCACCGGAATGATCCTGGAGCTATATATAACCTTGCCGCTCGAATGCGTCTTGCCTTTGTCATGATCGAAAAACACTCCTGAAGATCTATGGAGCTGGCTTACCACAACACGTTCTGTTCCGTTTATGATAAACGTACCATTGTCGGTCATCAAAGGAATTGTTCCGAAGTAAATCTCCTGCTCCTTGATATCACGGATATTCGTAACTCCTGTATCATTATCAATATCATAGACAACAAGCCTGACAGTGATCCGAACAGGAATTTCGTAGGTCATTCCCCGGTTTATACACTCCTTAATGCCCTGCTTAACCTCGGCAAATCTGTAAGATACAAATTCAAGGGAAGCACTTCCGGTAAAATCCTTTATCGGAAATACGGACTTAAATACTGACTGCAGACCGATGTCTATACGTTTTTCCGGAGGAATATCCATTTGCAAAAACCGGCTGAATGATTCCCGTTGAACCGCGATAAGATCAGGAATATCAATGATCTTTTTTATCTTGCCGAAGTTTTTCCTTTTACGCTTATTTGCCACAATCCTTTCTGACATGGAATCTCCGATATATTAATTGTTTATATATTACTTTATTTCAACCTGGGCGCCTGCATCTTCAAGCTGGCTCTTGATCTTTTCAGCCTCATCTTTAGAAATGCCTTCCTTGACAGGCTTTGGAACTTCATCAACCAGAGTCTTGGCATCCTTTAAACCCAGACTTGTAATCGCCCTGACTTCCTTAATAACCTGGATCTTCTTGTCACCAAACGTTGTAAGAATAACGTCAAATTCGGTCTTTTCTTCCGCCTGATCTCCACCGGTCTCCCCGGAAACGGCAGCCGCCACAGCAATAGGCGCGGCTGCGGAAACACCGAATTTTTCTTCCATTTCCTTAACAAGCTCAGACAGTTCAAGTACAGTCATGTTTGCTATAAACTCAATTACATCCTCTTTGGTAATATCCGCCATTTTATTTTTCCTCCATATTAACTTTCAAGTAATGTTTTTCTGTTTTTGTCGAATATCAGACCGTCTCTTTCTGTTCCTTGACGGCCTGCAATAGGTTTAAAAACTGCATCGGTATAGCGTTAATAACCCGGACAAAACCTTCCGGAACACCGTTAACAACTGATAGGAATTGCCCTAAAAGAACTTCACGGGGAGGAAGGACCGACATCGCCTTGATGGCATTTAAATCGATCACCTTGCCGTTCATAACGCCGGTTTTAATTTCAAGCTTGTCATGCTCTTTAGAAAACTTTATCAAGACCTTTGCGGGTGCAATCGGGTCGTCATAGCTTAAAGCAACTGCACTCGGACCTTTAAAGCAATCTTTTATCAATTCGACATCTGTCTCCTCAGAAGCTCTGATAAGTAGCGAATTTTTTGCCACCCTATATTCAATCTCAAACTCTCTGAGCCTCTTTCGCAAATCATTCATTTTTGCAACATCGAGTCCTTTACAATCTGTTACGATGACAACTTTGGACATTGCAAATTTTTCATGCAGACTTTTGACAATCTCTTTCTTTTTTTCTATCTTCACAACTTACAACACCTCCTTCCTTGATCCGTAAAAACCGGAGGTAACACTTATTATCATAAAATGTCTCGGTAGGTCGGCAACACCGATTAAACACAAAATAAGTGCACCTACGGTCTTTGACAGAAATATTTTAGTTTGGAAACAATATAAAAAATAGACAGCTATACTAAAAAAGCCTCTCGATTTGGTTTTTCTCGGGATAGTAGAGTCAAGACTTCAAAATCCCTATATGGAAGTAGACTATTTGATCAAGTCCTTGACACTGGCCGCATCTATCTTAATGCCAGGTCCCATGGTCGTTGAAATGGCGATACCTTTCAGATAAGTTCCCTTGCTGGAAGCCGGTTTGAGACGAACGATAGTTTCTAAAAAGGCGGCTGCATTCTCCATAATCTTCTCTGCCCCGAAAGAAACTTTGCCCATTGGAACGTGGACGATTCCGGCTTTTTCAACCTTGAAGTCAATTTTCCCAGCCTTTAGCTCTTGGACCGCTCTCGCTATATCGAAAGTTACAGTTCCGGTTTTTGCATTGGGCATGAGCCCTCTGGGACCAAGAAGTCTTCCTATCTTTCCAACAGAACCCATCATGTCGGGAGTAGCAACAGCTTTATCAAAACCGAACCACCCTTTTTTAATTTTCTCTATTAATTCGTCATTCCCGGAAAAATCAGCACCTGCATCCAAAGCCTCTTTTTCCTTTTCCCCTTTAGCAAATACCAGGACTTTTACTTCCCTGCCAAGGCCATTGGGCAGAACAACTGTCCCTCGAATCATCTGATCGGCATGCCTTGGATCCACACCAAGACGAACGGCAACATCAACAGTCTCATCAAATTTAACATAAGATGAATCGATTGCTAATTTGACGGCATCACTAAAAATATGCTTTGCTCCAACATCTACCTTTTTACTCGATTTTAAATATTTTTTACCCCGCTTCGGCATGTTTTCCATTTACTCCTTGTTTACATGTTTTGCGCCCGCAATATCTTCTTTTAGACAACATCAATCCCCATACTTCTGGCCGTTCCGGCGATAATATTAGAGGCGGCACTTAAATCATTTGCATTTAAATCAACCATTTTCTGTTTGGCAATTTCTTCAACCTGCTTTTGAGTGACACTGCCAACTCTTTCCCGCTTTGGATCACCGGCGCCTTTTGCTATCTTTGCCGCTTTCTTCAAAAGCACGGATGCAGGCGGTGTTTTAGTTATAAAGGTAAATGATCTGTCTTGATAAACAGTAATAACTACGGGTATGATCATACCTTCATCATTTGCGGTCCTGGCATTAAAAGCCTTGCAAAAATCCATTATATTAACGCCATGTTGTCCAAGTGCAGGACCAATCGGAGGAGACGGATTGGCTTGACCGGCCGTTACCTGCAATTTTATCTGTGTCATAATTTTTTTTGCCATTTTTAAATAATGCTCCTGTCATTCTGTTTGCCCAATGAAATTCCGGCAGGACCATTTCACTGGGGTTTTTGGACGCAGGTGAATTCGACTTTTTACGAATTTATCACAACTTTGTAACCTGTAAAAATTCCAATTCCACCGGTGTTGAACGACCAAAGATGCTCACTAAAACTCTTATCTTACCCTTTTCCGGATTAACTTTGTCCACTGTGCCGTTAAAATTTTTAAAAGGCCCGTCTATGACACGGATCTCGTCTCCGATCTCGAAAAAATATTTCGGCTGTGGTTTGAGCTTGCCGGCCTCCATCTGATTCAAGATCTGTTCGGCCTCTTCATCTGAAATTGGTGTCGGCTTTTCCCTGCCACCCAAAAATCCGGTCACCTTGGCTGTATTATTCACAATATGCCAGGTTTCATCATCAAGTTCCATCCTTACCAATATATATCCCGGGTAGAACTTTCGGGATGATGTTTTTTTTTTACCTTTTACAAGCTCGACAATCTCTTCGGTTGGAACCAGCACCTCACCAAATTTCTCGGTTTGAGAAAAGGACGCCACTCGCTCTTCCAGGGCAGCTTTGACCTTGCTTTCAAACCCCGAATAAACATGGACTATATACCATTTAAGAGCCACTTTTCTCTTCTCCTTGTTAGTAAAGAATCACACGGACCAAGCTTGACAAACCGATATCGACCACTCCAAGAAAGGTTGCTATTATCATGGTCAAGATAAGGACAACAACGGTAGAGGTCAACGTCTGCTTGCGTGTAGGCCAGACAACTTTTTTAAGCTCCACCTTTACTTCTCTCAGAAATTGAAGACCTTGGTTTATATAATTTTTGACCTTCCCGGGCTCGGTCTTGGTTCTGGCTAAAGCTTTGGTCTGTGATGAAGAGGATCTTTTTTTGATCTCCCTGGCAGAACCTGTAAACATCGTGGTCTTTTTTGCGACAACATCATTTTTTGCCCGGGGTGATGCCACCCCGGCGGCACTTTGTTTCTTCTTTTTTTTGGCGCTTGAAGTTTTTTTCCTTTGTAGCCGTGCCATTATGCTCCTAAAATCGCAATATTCAAAGCTGCAGCCGTCAGAAGGTCTTGTATGGTTTCATATCCATCAAGCTTTGAGCTTTGTATTCAGAATGATTTGGCAGGCCAGGAGGGATTCGAACCCCCAACACCCGGATTTGGAGTCCGACGCTCTACCGTTAGAGCTACTGGCCTGCATAATCCTTTTATAATAAAAAGTTTATTTAGTGCCTGGTTTTCGTTCAAGCACTATTTGGTCTCTTTATGTGGAGTGTGTCTCCTGCAAAATCTGCAATATTTACTGAACTCCAACTTGTTCGGTGTTGTCCGCTTATTTTTTGTGGTCGTGTAATTTCTTCTTTTGCATTCACCGCACGCAAGGGTAACAATTATTCTCACCGGAAAACTCCTTCAGCTATGAGTCTATTGATTAACAAACCCAGCTATTACTCTAAGATTTCACTTACAACACCTGCACCGACCGTCCGTCCGCCTTCCCTGATTGCAAACCTTAATTCTTTCTTAATTCTTTTTCCATGGCTATCGGCGTTATAAGCTCCGCACTAATTGTCACATTGTCACCGGGCATTATCATCTCTACACCTTCCGGTAACATCAAATTGCCGGTAACATCCGTGGTCCTGAAATAAAACTGCGGACGGTATCCACTAAAAAACGGGGTGTGACGACCACCTTCCTCTTTACTCAAAATGTATACCTCGGCCTTGAACTTGGTGTGAGGCTTAATCGAACCTGGTATCGCTACCACCTGACCACGCTCAACTTCATCACGCTTGGTACCACGCATTAATACTCCTATGTTGTCTCCGGCTCGACCCTCATCCAAAAGCTTCCTGAACATCTCTACACCGGTACATACCGTCTTCATGGTCGGACGAATACCCACAATTTCAATATTATCCCCTACATGAATTACTCCTCGCTCAACACGACCCGTAACTACCGTACCACGACCCGATATGCTGAAAACATCCTCTATCGGCATCAAAAACGGCTTGTCTATGTCACGCTTGGGCTCAGGGATAAACGTGTCCACCGCTTCCAATAAATCAAATATACACTTTGCATCCTCACTGTCAGGGTCATCACTCTCTAAAGCCTTCAATGCACTCCCGCGGATGATCGGAATATCATCACCGGGAAACTCGTACTTGTCCAATAACTCCCGAAGCTCCAACTCAACAAGCTCTATAAGCTCATCATCATCCACCATGTCACATTTGTTTAAAAATACCACAATCTGAGGAACACCTACCTGACGCGCAAGCAATATGTGCTCGCGAGTCTGGGGCATGGGACCATCATCCGCACC
>JAFDBA010000003.1 GCA_019313505.1 Deltaproteobacteria bacterium | reverse complement strand
ATAAATGGGAACAATATTGGAAAGACAAACTTGGGATAAAAGGTTACTTCGACATTGAGATTATGTCCGTTAAACTGTCACCATGTAAACACTTTTGAACGTTACCAAATTATTACAACCGAATTTTGTCTTTTGATGAGTTATATGCAATTTTGTCTGATAATTGGATTGGGGCAACAGCCGTTGAATTAATTAAGGATACGCCGTTTTACAAAAACCGGTTGCCGCAGCAGGTTTTACGCCTGAATCTTTTACAGCATTAACGAACAAAATGTAAAAAATGACAGGGCGAAATGCAGAACATTCTTAAGAAAACAATTTAGATTTTGCATATTGTGCGCATCTTTTTGTACCTTGACACATGATGTTCATTTATTTATATTTTTCGTTCTGATTTCAGATATTATCAAAATAGTTGACTGAAAAATAACTATTTGACTGCTTAACGAGACTTGGGGTTAGGATTCTTTGCTTATGTCATATAAAAATATACAGGGATTTATCAGGAAACTCGAATCTGAGAATGAACTCAAAAGGATTTCCGCAGAAGTGGATTCTGTACTGGAAGTGACTGAAATAGCAGACAGGATGAGCAAAACCAACGGTCCTGCGCTTCTTTTTGAGAATATAAAAGGGTCAACATTTCCACTTCTTATCAATGCCTTTGGAAGCTTTCGACGTATGAAAATGGCGCTGGGGTGTGATGCTTTCGATGATATTGGCCGACGCATAGAAGCATTAATTAAAATCAGGCCTCCCGGCAGTTTGACTCAAAAAATAAAAATGCTTTTTGACCTGAAAGAGCTGGCGAGTATCTCTCCCAAAAAAGTGAAACATGCCCCGTGCCAGCAGCAGGTCTACGGTCCGGAAGGACCATTGCTCGACATGCTCCCCATTCTAACCTGCTGGCCCCAAGACGGCGGTCCTTTTATTACCCTTCCCATTGTCATTACAAAAGATCCTGATACCGGAATTCAGAATATGGGCATGTATCGCATGCACAAATACGACAATGCTACAACCGGTATGCACTGGCAGTACAATAAGGACGGCAGCCGCCACTTTGATAAATATAAATCCCGGTCAGAGCGTATGGAGGTGGCTATTGCCCTTGGCGGATCACCTTTAGTTACCTATGCGGCAACGGCGCCTCTGCCACCTGATATTGACGAACTTTTGCTTGCAGGTTTTATCGGCTCACGTTCCATCGAAATAACCCGGGCAAAGACAATTGATATATTTGTGCCGACCGAATCCGATTTTATAATTGAAGGATACGTAGATCCTGATGAAGAGCGGATTGAAGGCCCTTTTGGGGACCATACCGGCTTTTATTCTCCTGCAGACCCTTATCCGGTATTCCATGTTACCTGTATTACCTGCAGAAATGATGCTGTTTATCCCGCAACAATTGTGGGGAAGCCGCCCATGGAAGACTGCTATATGGCAAAGGCAACAGAAAAAATTTTTCTGCCTTTATTAAAAATGCTCGTTCCGGAAATTGTTGATATGGAACTTCCCATGGAAGGCGTGTTTCACAACTGCGCCCTGGTCTCAATTGACAAGAAGTTTCCGGGACAGGCTAAAAAAGTGATTAACGCACTCTGGGGACTTGGTCAGATGGCTTCAACCAAGTATATCGCGATATTTGATAAAGATATCGACCTTCGTGATTCAAGAACAGTGGTATGGAAACTCCTTAATAACGTGGACCCAAAAAGAGATCTGCTTTTATCGGAAGGTCCTCTGGATGCGCTGGACCATTCGGCGCCGCATCCTAATTTTGGCGGGAAAATGGGTATAGACGCCACAAGAAAAACCCGTGAGGAAGGAATGGGGCGGGATTGGCCTGAAGAGATTAAAATGTCTGAAGAAATAACAGAAAAAGTCTCCAGCCGGTGGAAAGAATATGGATTTTAAAAAATTCTCGAAACTTATTATGATAGAGCAAACCCTTTTTGCGCTGCCTTTTGCATTATTGGGTGTTCTTTTTGCCGGCGGCGGAACGTTTATGACCTGGTTCTGGGTGATTGTTGCCCTGTCTGCAGCCAGAACAGCCGGTATGTCATTTAACAGGGTGATCGATGCAAAAATCGATGCAAAAAATCCGCGCACCAGCGACCGGCCGGTTCCAAAAGGAGAGGTTCAGCCTGGGGTGGTATGGATAACGGCTGGGATTTCCTCGCTTTTACTCATCGGCGCTTCATTCATGCTGAACAGTCTCTGTTTTTATCTGTCTTTTCCGGCAGTTTTAATGCTGTTTACTTATTCTTATCTTAAACGTTTCAGTGCCTCTTCCCATTTCTATCTCGGCCTGGTTGAAGCGGCCGCGCCCATGGGAGGGTATATTGCAGTTACCGGTGAATTCACTCTTGTCCCTTTTGTGCTGGGACTTGTTATCATGACTTGGATAGCCGGGCTTGACATCGTTTATGCTATCCAGGATGTGGAATTTGATATTAAAGAAAAGCTTCACTCCATGCCGGTTCGTCTTGGAAAGAAACGGGCACTTGTTATCTCCGCAACATGCTATTTGGTCTCTATTAGCGCCATGATCTACGCAGGCCTCTTAACCCATAAGAATGTCCCATACTGGACAGCGGTTGTACTTGTCGGAATAATATTTTTTTACCAACAGAGACTGGCAAGGAGTAAAAATATCACTTTGGCCATAAGGAATTTTTTTAAAGCCAATATATACATATCCCCCATACTCTTTTTCGGAACCCTCACGGATGTTTTTATAGGGAAAATTTTATGATAGTTGTTGCAATTTCAGGAGCAAGCGGCCCGATAATGGGAGTTCGTCTTATTGAAGAGCTCATTAATTCAGGGGAAAAGGTTGCCGCGATCGTTTCACGGCCGGCCCGCCAAATAATAGAATACGAAATCTTACGGGGGAAGGCCTCCTTTCCATCTTTGAAAGAACTGCTTGTAAAACGGGGTTTTTCAAGCAACTATGATCTTTTGAGCGAATTTAAAAACGATGATTTTTTTGCTCCCGTTGCAAGCGGTTCCACAAGGTTTGAAGCGGTGGTTGTTATCCCCTGTTCCATGAAAACCCTTTCTGCAATTGTCCACGGATATGCAGACACACTGCTTACGAGAACATGTGATGTGGCATTAAAGGAAAAGCGCAGGTGCATAATTGTGCCAAGGGAAACCCCCCTCAGTGTTGTCCACACCGAAAATATTCATAAGGCCGCTTTGGCTGGTGTTGAGATAGTTCCGCCGGTTCCGGGGTTTTATACCAGACCCGAATCGGTTGATGATGTTGTTAACTTTGTTGTCGGCAAGGTGTTGAACCTTTTGGGCCGGGAACATGATCTGTTTGAAAGCTGGGGGAAGAGGGCAAAGTAAAGAAACCTGGCCCAAAGGATCAGGTTTTGCGGGGCAAAATAAAATGGCGCTTCCGGATAACATAAAAAATAAAAAACTTCGCGGCATAGCTGAAAAGGTATGCAACAAAATCCCGGTGGGCAGAGAAGATGCTCTCTACATGCTCACGACGGATGACATCCTGGATCTTGGCACTATTGCTCATTATATCAGGACAAGATTGCATGGTAACATTGCATATTACGGTGTTAACATGAATCTTAACTATACCAATATATGTGAACTGCGATGTCCGTTATGTGCATATTCCTGTGATGAAGATGATGAAAAAGCGTTTCTACTTTCTCTTGATGAGATTGAGCAAAGGGTAAAAAATGCTGTTTCCATGGGGATTGATGAAGTTCACATTGTGGGCGGGCTTCATCCCCATCTCACCATCAATTATTTTGAGCAGTTATTGAGACTTATAAAAGAGATAAAACCTGACATGCATATTGTTGCATTTACCGCGGTTGAATACGATTATTTTGCGAAAAAAAATAAAATCCCCCTTGAAGAAGTTTTTAAGCGGCTCATGGATGCAGGGGTGGAGGCCCTCCCCGGAGGCGGGGCTGAAATCTTTTCTCCTCGGGTTCGGGATATAATAGCGCCAAAGAAAATATCGGGATCCAAATGGCTTTCCGTTATGGGGACAGCCCACAAAATGGGTCTTAAGACAAATGCAACAATGCTTTATAATCATATCGAGAATGCCGAAGATATTGTTGATCACCTTTCTAAGATCCGTAATCTTCAGGATGAGACCGGCGGTTTTAAAACTTTTGTGCCTTTACAGTTCCACAGTGAGAATACAAAGCTGGAAGTTACGCACACGACCACAGGCTACGATGACATCCGGATCTATGCCACCAGCAGAATTTTTCTTCATAATGTGCCCCATTTAAAGGCATTATGGATGTATTTGGGTGATAAAATGGCCCAGACACTTCTCAGGTTCGGGGTTGATGACATCGGCGCAACGTATCATAATGAAAAAGTTGTTCATGCTGCCGGCGCTCAAACCCCCGATTTTGGGTCAGAGACTTTTTTAAAAAGACTGATTCATAAGGCTCAACTCATACCTGAACGGACAACAGCAAGTTACCGCAGTCTATCGGCCGGCCTGGAAAAGGAGTTTGTATGAGGCTCGGGTACATCGACTATCTTAACTGCTATCCTTTTTATTTCCGAATGTTTGAAAAAAAACCTGTCCCAAAGATAAGCATCTATCCGGGTTATCCATGCATGCTCAATACAATGATGGCCCGCCGGCAACTAGACATGAGTCCCATTTCCTCCGCAACCTGTGGGGAAATTGCCGATGATGTGCTAGTCCTTCCGCAATTCTGCTTGAGTTCGGTAGGGTATGTGGGATCGGTCATTCTGGTAAGCAAAATCCCCATTGAAGATTTGAACCACAAGAAAGTGGGTATTACCAGTGCGTCACATACTTCAGTGGTGCTTTTGAAAGTCCTGCTAAAAAAATATTACCGGTTAGAACCGTCGTACATACCCACCGAACCGAGGCCGGTACTCAAAGATATGGATGCCGCCCTTGTTATCGGCAATGATGCAATGGCAATAACCTCAGAGCCGGTCTCTTATATTTATGACCTGGGCGACCTGTGGCTTCGAAAAACCGGCTTCCCCGTGGTATTTGCCGTGTTTGCGGTGAGGGAAAGGATTATTAAAAAATATGAGCCTCAAATAAAATCTGTTGTTTCTTCATATCACAGCTCATTGCGATGTCTTGAAGAAGAAAAAGAAAATGTGGTTTCACGAGCAAAAGCAAAGTATCCGGATATTATTTATGACATAAACGGCTATTTTGATCTTTTACAGTTTAAATTTGATGATAATTTAAAAAAAGCCTTGATGTTTTATTATGTGGTTGCAGAAGAGATGGGGCTGATTAAAAAGGTGACAAATCTAAGATATTTGGTTTTTGATTAGTTCCATAGTTATAAATTTTGTGCTTTTTGTGGCAAAACTTTTTCAATTCTGCCACTAAGGCACCAAGGCACGAAGAAAGAATAATAAATATTTCTTGGTTCTCTCCGAGCTGTAGGCTGGCTTGTACGGTTGGGTATGGAAAAGAAAAACGAAAACAACGAACTTTATCATAAAATATACCAGGGAAACAGAATAACCCTTGAAGAAGCCCTGGATCTTTTTTCCTGGGATATAATTGACCTGGGAAAAGCCGCGGATATGAGGAGGAAATCAGCATATCCCAAAGAAAAGGTCGGGTTCATCATCGATCGGATTGTCAATTTCACCAATATTTGTGAGGCGGCATGTGCTTTCTGTGCATTTCATGCCCGGGCCAATCTTATTCAATCTTATGAACTGACAATGAACGATATTCTCCGGAAAGTTGAAGAACTTATTGCTGCAGGAGGAACCCAGGTTATGCTCCAGGGCGGACTTCACCCTGACTACACTCTTGACAAATATATTGATATGGTAAAAACGATTAAAAACCGTTTCCCGAAAATCTATCTTCATTCCTTTTCTCCTTCGGAAATTGTACACATTTCACGCAAAAGCTCGTTGTCCATAGATAATGTTGTGAAAACATTAAAAGAAGCCGGCCTCAATTCCGTCCCTGGCGCTTCAGACCTGCTGGTTGACAAAATACGCGCAAAGGTAAGTCCAAAAAAAATCACGGTGGATGAATGGCGGAAGGTAATATACTCTCTTTCCCGGAACGAAATGAAGTCATCGGCAACCATGACCTACGGAATGGGGGAGACCGATGAAGAGAAGATAAAACATCTTAAAGTAATACGCGATGTTCAGGATGACACAGGAATTTTACAGGCCTTTATCCCCTGGTCATTTTCCCCCTCCGGCACACGAATGGAAAATATTCTTCCGGCAACCGGTATCGACTATCTTAAGATGGTTGCAATAGGCAGGATATTCCTGGACAATATTACCTATATTCAGGCCGGGTGGCTTACCGAGGGTCTGAAGCTTGCCCAGATTGCACTGACAATGGGGGCAAACGACATGGGCGGGGTGCTCATGGAAGAGGTTGTGGTAAAGGCAACAGGGATAAAAACCAGTACCAACCATAAGGAACTTATCGAAATAATTAAAAACGCCGGTAAAATTCCTGTGCAGAGGGATTCTCAATATCAAATGATAAGGAATTTCGGATGAACACCAACTTTTCCTATGAAATTGATAATGATAATCCTGAAGAGAAGAAGCGTTTTATCAAGAAGTTGTTTGACTCCATTGTTCCAACTTACGATTTGCTTAACCATATTCTGTCCATGGGTACGGACATGCTGTGGCGCAGGAACATCTTTAATCATATAAAAGATGTTCGAGATAATATGGCTGTAGATCTTTGTTGTGGAACCGGCGATCTTTCCCTCCTCTTGCATCAAAAAGGCGCAAAAGTTGTTTCCCTCGACTTTTCCATGAACATGCTGCAAAAAGGCATTGAAAAGCAAGCCTTGAAAGGATATCCGGTAGTCGCTGACGCCAGTCGCATACCTTTTAGGGAAAACAGTTTTGCTGCCGCCACAATCGCTTTCGGGATTCGTAACATTCCTGATATAGACATTTTTATCAAAGATTTATTTCGGGTGTTAATGCCTGGCGGACAACTGGCAATCCTTGAGCTTGTGAGGCCTGTAAATAAAATTATAGAAAAACTTTATTCATTTTATCTTTGCAACTTACTCCCTTTCATCGGCGGTATTATATCCGGCCGGAAATCGGCCTATAGATATCTGTCCGGTACAATTGCAACTTTTGTTGACCCACAAGACCTTAAGGCATTGCTTGAAAAATTCGGTTTCACCGACGTCTCCCATTATCCGCAGACATTCAATATTGCAGCAATTATTATCTGTCGGAAGGAACTTTCATGACAACACTCGATCTTGCTTTTTCAACATGCCCCAATGATACATTTATATTTCATGCCATGCTTCACGACTGCATTGATACGGCCAATTTGCGTTTTATCCCACATATGCATGATGTTGAGGCACTAAACAAAAAAGCTTTTTCTAAAACATTTCATATTTCAAAACTCTCCTTTTATGCCTATCTTACATTAAGACAAAGCTATGAAATCCTTGATTCAGGCTCAGCACTCGGATATGGTTGCGGACCGCTTCTTGTGGGAAGATCTTCCGATCTTTTATTGCCTGAAGCAAAAGTCGCCATACCGGGTGAATACACAACTGCATATCTTCTGTTGAAGCTGTGGAATCCTGAAATACGCAATGTTGAAGTAACCCGGTTTGATAATATACTTGAAGGGGTTCAAATCGGACGATACGATGCCGGACTGATCATCCACGAAGGCCGGTTCATATATCCGGAATATGGCTGCGTCACAATAATCGACCTTGGTAAGTGGTGGGAAGACGAAACAGGACTTCCGATTCCATTGGGATGTATTGCTGTAAGCAAAGATCCCCCGGCCATCGACCTGAAAGATGATATTGAATCTGTTCTTCGGAATTCGGTTCAATATGCCTTAGAAAACAAAAATGCATCCAGGGAATTTGTAAAATTGCATGCACAGGAACTGGATGATCAGGTTATTGACGGACATATAGACCTGTATGTCAACAATTTTACCATATCGCTGGGAGATAACGGGAGAAAAGCAATACAGACCCTTGAGGAGATGGCACGGTGGAAAAAGATACTGTAACGGCAATCGTCATGGCCACCATGCTTGAGGCAAAGCCTTTTGTCCTGGGTATGTCCTTAAAGCAGGGCCAGAAAAAGCCTTTCCCTTTATTTCAAAATGATAATATTCTTTTGATCATTTCAGGTATCGGCAAAGCAAACGCAGCCATGGCGACCGTATACTCATGTTATAAGTTCAACCCATCCTGCATTTGTAATCTCGGAGCGGCAGGTGCAACAGATTTTTCACATCCTCTGGGAGAGATTTTTCACATAAACAAAATTATTGAATATGACAGACCTGAATTAACCACGGGAAGGCCCTGTATTCATAAACCTGATATTTTAAATGGGTTTCAAACTGCAAAGCTTTCCACAAGTGACATGGCTGTTCTTGACCCTGACGAACGCAAAGAGATTTCCATTAATGCGGATCTGATTGACATGGAAGGTGCTTCAGTTGCTCAGGCGTGCAGGAAGTTTAATACAAAATGTTTTATTTTCAAATTTGTCAGCGACACACCGGATCATGCAAGGGATGAAGATATTGTGGAAAATATCAGATTGTATCGCACACGCTTTTATGAGTTTTTTATCCGTTTTGTCATGCCGGTTCTTGCAGGTTAAATAGGACGCATATTTTCACAGACCCGCCTGCCATGCGAGGCACAAGCGGGCAGGTATACACTTATAACCCATAACCAGGAGGAATGATTGATGAATAAGCTGCAATGGGATAGTTCACCCGAGATGCAAATTGATACAAACAAAAAGTATATGGCGGAAATTGAGACCAACAAGGGTGTTATTGAATTGGAACTTTTTCCTAATCATGCACCCAAAACGGTCAACAACTTCGTATTCTTGGCCAGAGAGGGATTTTATGACGGCATATCGTTCCACCGGGTGATCAGCAATTTCATGATCCAGGGTGGAGATCCGACAGGTTCCGGTGCAGGGGGTCCCGGCTACAGTTTTGAAGATGAAGTAGCGGATAATCCGCTGACCCACGAAAGAGGAATAATCTCCATGGCGAATGCCGGGCCAAACACAAACGGGAGTCAGTTCTTTATCACGCATTCACCACAGCCTCACTTGAACGGGAAACACACCGTATTTGGAAAGGTAGTTAGCGACCAGAATGTCGTTGATTCAATTCAACAGGGTGATAAAATGGAACAAGTAAAAATAAGCGAGGCTTAAATATCGCGGAACAGGATTGACGGTCCCGTCAAAAGTCAGATTTTGATGGCAAAGTAAAAAGCTCCAAATTCAAGGCGCGCAAATCCTTCGTCACTGCAGCGTACATATAGTACGTCGCAGTGACGAAGGATGCAGCGCAACGTATAAGTTGGACTTTAACCTTAAATCGCCATAGGTCATGCACAGAAAAATGTGCATCATGCACATTTTTCTGTGCATTTTTTAATCCCACCTACCATCTATTATTCCCCACACCTTACAGGCAAATTCTCCTAACTCACTATCAGGCAAGGATCTTTGCCATCTTATAAGCACAAAACAAAATTTGGCACGTATGTTGAATAGTATCAATTAAGATCCTGGCCAAAGGAAATGACCATGAAATTAAACAAGCAGTGGCAGTAGCACTTCCTCGATACAAAATTAATGTCGAAAGCAGGAGAGCGAGGATGTCAATATTTCAACATCGTACCGTATTTTCACCTCAACGATAGGATTTTTGGCTATGACCAACAGAAAAGAGTTTGTCGAGCGCAGGGACAACGAACGATTCAAGGTTAAAAGTGGTGCAATAGCTATGATCAGGCTAAATGCTCTTGCTACAACTCATAAATATTGTCAAATTATTAATATCAGTAAAGAAGGAATTGCCTTTCGTTATATCGATAAAAATGGTGGGTTAAACGAACCATTTGAGTTAAATGTATCATTTGCCAAAGATAGTATTTCTTTTACGTATTTGAAGTATGCACCGTGTAAAACTGTTTGGGTTTCCCATGCACCCGTTAAAATCTCTTCCAGTCACTTAATAACTATGCAGCAAGGGGTGCAATTTGGGGAAATGACCCTCCACCAGACGTCTCAATTGGATCGCTTCCTCACAAAATACACAATCAGGTGAATTTTACTCCAGCATCAAGCATTTAGAATTCCTTGACTTTTTTAACCAGCCCTTTATTGTCCTAACCCGCGAGTTCCAGACAGGTTATATTTTATTGTCAGTCGGCGGGGCATTATGATCATTTATTACACCAGAACTTATTGAGAACTTACGTGAACCCTTAGTAACTTTCTAATAATACTTAGTTTCCTCCTGTATTCTGATTGTCATTTTCTACTTGACATACTGAACAACACTGATATTAAATATTTATAAAATAAAGCATATTCATTTTATCAATTCAACTCTTTCTTTTTTAGGTACTATTTTTTTAGCGTAACTCAACGTCATTTCCTGTCACCTTTCAGCAAAGAGGAAAATATGAAAAAACAAAATCATTTTACGTTAGACGAAAAGTTAAGTGATATTTCACGTCGGGATTTTATGAAATTCTGCGGAATAATGGCGGTCAGCATGGGCTTACCGATAGGAGTTGCCCCGCAAATCGCTGCAGCGATCACTAATCCCAAACGACGACCTCCGGTTATCTGGCTCCATGGGCAGGAGTGTACAGGGTGTACAGAGTCTTTATTGTGGACGTCACATCCCAGCATTGCAAATCTTATCTTAGAGCTTATTTCACTCGATTACCATGAAACATTAGAGGTCGGCGCCGGGCATCAGGCTGAAGCGGCCTTTAACAATGCCGTCACAGAAAATGCAGGGAAATTCATCCTGGTAATCGAAGGGTCGGTTCCTGTAAAAGACGGCGGGATATACTGTAAGATCGGAGGTCGCCCTTTTACGGACATTGTGAAAGAGACCGCCGCCAAAGCGGCAGCCATTGTTGCAATAGGGTCCTGTGCATCCTGGGGCGGCGTTCAGTCATCCGAGCCCAACCCTACCGGCGCAACCGGCATACCCGAATTTCTTAAAGGGACAACCGTGGTGACCATCCCCGGCTGTCCGCCCAATGCGTACAATTTTCTTTCAACGATACTCCACTTTCTCACTTTTGGCAAACTTCCGGACCTGGATGAAAAGGGTAGACCGAAATTTGCGTATGGCCGCCTTATCCATGAAAACTGTGAACGGAGACCCCATTTTGATGCCGGTCGATTTGCAGAAGAATTCGGGGATGAAGGACATCGGAAAGGATATTGCCTGTTCAAACTGGGCTGTAAAGGCCCCATGACCTATGCCAATTGTCCTTCTATCCTGTTTAATGAAGTGGGGTCCGGCGCCTGGCCTGTGGGCACCGGTCATCCCTGTTTTGGGTGTGTAGAAGAAGGGATTGGATTTACCATCCCGCAGTTTACCCAAGCAGATGTGGAAAATGTTACCCCTGCGGCAGCGCATGCCCCGATCCGGGCTGAGAGGGGTGCCGGTGTCTCTAAAGGATCGGCCGCCCTTTTGGGAGGCATCGCCGGAGCGGCAATCGGCGCCGGTGCTGTGATTGCCAAACGTTTGGGTGACGCTGATAAAGGAGAATAACTCATGGAGATAAAACGGCGTGACTTCCTCAAAGGATTGGCAAGCGGTGCCCTATTGGCAGTGGCACCTCCTGCCCTGGCCGGTTCACCGAAAAAGAGCCGTCTTCCCGACGCCCTGGGAATTCTTTATGATTCAACCCTTTGTGTAGGCTGCCAGGTATGTATGGTTGCGTGTAAGAAGGCCAACAATATGCCGGATGAACATTATGGACCCCAAAAAATATGGGACAACCCAATCGATCTGTCTGCAAAAACGCTTAACATTATTAAAGAATATGAAAATGGAAACGGAAAGTACAAAGACCGGAAAATTGACGGATACGCCTTTGTTAAACGACAGTGTATGCACTGTGTGGATCCCTCATGTGTTTCCGCATGTCCGGCGTCGGCCTTGACCAAAGACAGAAAAACAGGCATCGTCACTTACAATAAGGATGCATGTATCGGCTGCCGTTACTGTGAAATTGTATGTCCTTTTAATATTCCAAAATTCCAATGGGAAGAACCCTTTCCACAAATCGTTAAATGCCAGCTTTGCAGTCACTTGCTTGTAAAGGGGGAAATAGCGGCCTGTTGCAGTGAATGCCCTACCGGAGCCTCCTTGTTCGGCCCTGTAAAGGATCTGCTCAAAGAAACCGGTCGGAGGCAAAAAATGACCCCTGGGAAACAATATGATTTCCCGATCTCCTCAATATCATCGGGGAAAACCCAGACGCATAAGGCGGCAAGATATATCCCTCATGTTTATGGAGAAAATGAAGCCGGCGGCACCCAGGTACTATATCTTGCCGGAATGCCGTTTAACAGATTGGGTCTGCCGGAACTTCCGGATAGACCCTATACGGCTTTAGCTGAAAACATTCAACATATGCTTTACAAAGGGATGATTCTTCCCATCGTTGCCCTGGGAGGATTAATTTTTTTAGTAAAAAGGACGGGGGAAAAGGAAGAATAACCAACCCTTCCGGTTTTCGGGAACCATAATCGTCTTAAACAATTCATTTTATGTTTTTCAGGAGTAAGGTATGAAAGAAAAAAAACCGATTGGAGGGAGGATTTTCACAATACCTTTTCTGATTTGCCTTGGTATTGCATTAATCGCCTTATATTTCCTTGCAAAACGATTCATTTTCGGTCTTGGCGCCGTAACCAATATGAATGACGGCTATCCGTGGGGGATCTGGATTGCCTATGACGTTGTCGTGGGAACCGCTTTTGGCTGCGGCGGGTACGCAATGGCCCTATTGGTGTATATTTTCAATAAAGGCGAATATCATCCTCTGGTCCGCCCGGCGATAATGACCAGCGTGTTCGGCTATTCCCTGGCGGCGGTGGCCGTATTTTTTGATATCGGCCGGTACTGGAACATGTACAACATCTTTTTGCCCTGGTATGCCAATACCAACTCCGTGCTCCTTGAAGTGGCGCTATGCATCGCCGCCTACTGTCTGGTCCTGTGGATCGAATTTTCACCGACCTTTGTTAAAACCGAACAAACAAAAGCCAAACTTAACAAAGTGATGTTTATTTTTATTGCACTGGGAATCCTGCTGCCCACCATGCATCAGTCCTCTTTGGGAACCATGATGATTGCTGCAGGACAGAAACTTTCGCCTTTATGGTGGACCGGCTTGCTGCCGCTTCTATTTTTAATATCAGCCATAACCATGGGATATGCAGTTGTTATTTTCGAATCATCCATTGCAACTTTAAGATACAAACTGGCCGATGAAACCGACATCCTTGGCAAACTTTCATCTATCATGCCATGGTTGCTTGGTGCATACCTGATTGTCCGGTTCGGAGATGTGATTGTCAGGGGGCATTTTGGCCTGATTTTCAAAGGCGACCTGTTGGGTAACATGTTTATCCTCGAAAATATACTTCTCATTATTCCCATGTGTCTTCTGGCGGTCCCTGGAAACAGGAAGAATGCTCGACTTCTTTTTTTATCCGCCGTTTCTTTGATGCTGTCGGGCGGCATATACCGTTTTAATTGCTATATTATCGGTTTTAATCCAGGTACCGGCTGGCATTATTTCCCGGCCGTTCCTGAAATATTCATAACCCTTGGATTGGTATCTGTGGAATTAATGGCGTATCTCTGGTTTATAAAAAGACTGCCTATATATCGCAGCGCTTAAACAAATTTTAAAGTATAAGGAGACGTTATATGTCTAAGAGAATTGTAGTCGATCCCGTTACCAGGATAGAAGGTCACCTGAGAATCGAATGTGAAGTTGATGAAGGCAAAATCGTCAATGCCTGGTCATCGGGACAGATGTGGCGTGGCATTGAAGTTATTCTCCAGGGCCGCGACCCCAGAGATGCCTGGATCTTTACCCAGAGGATCTGCGGAGTCTGAACCACCGTTCATGCTATTACCTCGGTCCGGGCGATCGAGAACGCACTGAACCTGGAAGTTCCGTTAAATGCTCAATATATCCGCAATATTATCACAGGCGCACAGGGTATCCAGGATCATATTGTCCATTTTTACCAGTTGTCCGCTCTCGACTGGGTGGATATCGTATCGGCACTAAAGGCCGATGTAAAGGCTACAGCAAGCCTTGCCCAAAAGCTGTCATCCTGGCCGGATAACGGATACACTGAACTTAAAGAATCCCAGGATAGGCTTAAAACCTTTGTCGGTTCAGGGCAGTTAGGCGTTTTTTCCAGTGGATACTGGGGACATCCAGCCATGAAACTTCCGCCCGAAGTCAATCTGTTGGCCGCTCATCACTTCCTTCAGGCGCTGGAATATCAGAAAAATATCAACAAAGTGGTGGCCATTCTCGGAAGCAAGACCCCACACATTCAGAATCTGGCTGTCGGCGGTGTCGCCAATCCGATTAACTTAGACAGTCAATCCACTTTGACCATGGAAAGACTTTATTATATTAAAACCCTTATTGACGAAGTCGGTGATTTTATTAAAAACGTCTATATGGTGGATGTAGCGGCGGTGGGGGCGTTATATGCCGATTGGACAGGGTACGGCGCAGGGGTTACCAACTACCTCAGTGTTCCAACCATGCCTCTCGATACATCCGGTACAAAATTTGCTTTGCCGGGCGGATATATTCCTGGAGACATTTCAAAATTTAAGCCGATAACCTCTTTTAAAGATGAATATTTTAAAAAAAATGTGAAAGAGAGCATTAAACATTCCTGGTATAAAGGGGATTGGGACCGCCACCCCTGGGAGGAAGAGACTGTCCCGGCGTATTCCGATTTTGAAGACAATGGGAAATATTCATGGATTAAGTCACCGACTTTTAATGGGGAGCATGCTCAGGTCGGCCCGCTGGCAAATGTATTATGCATGTATGCGGCCGGACATAAACCGACTCAAAAGTATACAAAAAAAATGCTCGATACGGCAAACGCGGTCCTGTCGCTTGTGGGCTCAAATGCACGGGTTTCTTTGAACTCGTTGCATTCCACCATCGGCCGTATTGCCGCCAGGGCAGTCCGTACTGCGGTTTTACATAATGAGCTTATAAATCAGTGGCAGCTTCTGGTGGATAATATCGGGAAAGGCGATTATAAAACTTTTAACAAACCGGTCTTCCCGAAAGGAGAGCAGAGAGGAGTCGGATTTCATGAAGCCCCCAGAGGAATGCTTTCTCACTGGGTGGTGATAGATGACGGTAAAATTAAGAACTATCAGTGTGTTGTGCCGTCTACGTGGAATGCCGGTCCTCGTAACAGCACGGATGCTCTGGGGCCCTACGAAGCTTCCCTTGTGGGGAATCCCATCGCTGATCCGGATAAACCGCTGGAGGTATTGAGAACAATCCATTCATTCGATCCGTGCATTGCCTGCGCCGTCCATATGGTGGATTCCAACAGCAAAGAAATTGTTAAAATCAGGGCGTTTTGAATTTGAATCAAGCCAAATCGAATCGTAACCGCCCGAAACCTAAAAAAAATCAATCCTCTGAAGACTCCGGGCAGTCTTTTTTGAATGTATTGGTACTGGGTGTAGGAAATATCCTGCTTTCCGATGAGGGTGCCGGGGTTAAGGCCGTTGAGGAGCTGAAGACCCGCTATGATTGTTCTGATGCCGTGGAAATCGTCGACGGCGGGACAGTAGGTTTCGAACTGCTGTCGTACTTTGAAAATCGCAGTCATATTTTAATCATCGATGCCGTTAAAACCGGAAACGAACCCGGGACGATCGTAAGAATTGATGACCCTCCTGCATTTCTTCAAAGAAAAATATCACCCCACCAGATCGGCCTGGCCGATGTTATGGGGATTGCAGCCATTACCGATAACCTCCCTCCGAATAACACCTTGTTCGGCATTGAACCCAAACAGCTTTCAACAGGCCTGAGCTTGTCAACCGAAGTTGAACAGAATTTAAGCCGTCTGGTTGACATGGTGGTCGGGGAGCTGAAAACGATTGGAATCAATGTTCGAGCAAAAAATAAGTGATTATTAAATCGCTTCACAATTCTACAAATAAAAGGGTTGTTACGAATGTGTCTTGCAATTCCATCAAAAATCATAAAAATCAAAGACAATGTGGCGACCATCGATGTCGACGGTGTTCAAAGAGAGGCCAGCCTGCTTCTGCTGGAAAAACCGAAGGTTGGAGATTATGTCATTGTACACGCCGGCTTTGCCATCAACAAAATTAACGAAGAACATGCCCTGGAATCTTTAAATCTCCTCAGGGAAGCAGCTGCATTGATATTCGGCGATCAAAAAGGAGGGAATTGATAGGGATTGACGGAAGAATGCGTTGCCAGAAGAGTCGAGATAAACGGGATCGTTCAAGGGGTCGGCTTTAGGCCCTTTGTTTACAAGCTTGCCAACCGGTATACTCTTAAAGGTGAGGTCGCCAATACATCCTCGGGCGTATTCATACACATAGAGGGGAACAAGCAGCATATTGAATTATTCTGCAGCGATATTTCCGAAAAAAAACCGCCGCTGGCCCATATCACTGAGATTGATTTTTTTGATGAACTGGTTAACAATCACCGGGACTTTACAATTGTAGACAGCAGAGAGCAGTCGGTGATGACGACCCTTATATCACCGGACGTATCTGTTTGCGATGACTGCCGCCGCGAATTATTTGATCTCCATGACCGCCGGTTCCAGTACCCTTTCATCAACTGCACCAACTGCGGACCCCGCTATACCATCATTGACGATATTCCGTATGATCGGCCGAAAACCTCCATGAAGCACTTTAAAATGTGCCCCCTTTGCCAGGCTGAGTACGACAACCCTGCAAACAGAAGATTTCATGCCCAGCCCAACGCCTGCAAAGATTGCGGTCCCCATATAGACCTTTATGATAATACTCGTCAAAAGATAGCGACTCCAAAACCAATTGAAAAAACAACTAAACTGCTAAAGCAGGGATGTATTATCGCCATTAAGGGACTGGGCGGTTTTCATCTGGCTGTGGACGCCGAAAATGACCAGGCAGTTGCAACTTTGCGAAAAAGAAAACATCGGGAAGAAAAACCTTTTGCCCTGATATCCCTCGATGTCGAGAGTGTGCAAAGCTATGCAAAGGTAGGTTCGGAAGAAGAAAAACTGCTTACTTCACCCCAGCGCCCCATCGTACTTCTGAAAAAAAAAGAACCAAATTCGATTGCAAAGGCGGTGGCGCCCCGCAACTGTTATTTTGGCGCCATGCTGCCGTATACACCTCTCCACTACCTGCTTTTGAGTCACGGCTTTACCGCCATGGTGATGACTAGCGGTAACATGCGTGAGGAACCGATAGCCATTGACAATAACGATGCCTTTGAAAGATTGTCTGATATCGCTGATTATTTTTTGATTCATAACCGTGATATCTATCTGCGCAGTGATGATTCAATTGTCAGGAAAACATCTGGCGACACACGCTTTATCCGGCGTTCAAGGGGCTATGTTCCGGTTCCTGTTTTTCTTAATAAAAAGGTCCCATCCATTTTGGCCTGTGGCGCTGAACTAAAAAATACGATATGTCTGACCAAAGCTAATAAAGCCTTTTTAAGCCAGCATATCGGCGATCTTGAAAATCCGGCAACTTATGACTTTTTTAAGCTGACGATACAACACATGCAGCGGATACTGGATGTTCAACCGGAAATTATTGCTTTTGACCTTCACCCGGACTATTTGAGCTCTCGATATGCTCAAGAACAAAAAGATATTAAAAAGATCCAGATTCAACACCACCATGCTCATATTGTCAGCGCCATGGCGGAAAACCGGATCGACGGTCCCGTCATCGGCCTCGCTTTTGATGGAACCGGATATGGAACCGACGGCGCCATATGGGGAGGCGAAATCCTGATTGCCGATATAGAAAAGTTTTCCCGGACAGCTCATTTTGCCTATTTACCAATGCCCGGGAGTGCTGCAGCCATAAAAGAGCCATGGCGCATGGCTGTGAGCTACCTTTACGATGCCTTTGGCCAAGATTTCTGGAATCTTGATCTTCCTGTGTTGAAAGCAATTGAGGCCGATAAGGTAAAGATTATTGTGGATATGATAAGAAAAAAAATCAATTCTCCACTTACCTCCAGCTTAGGGCGTCTTTTTGACGGCATTGCGTCGATTGTCGGGATAAGAAATCATGTTTTGTTCGAAGGCCAGGCCGCCATGGAACTGGAGATGTTAGCAAGTGATCAAGTAGCCGGCATCTATGACTACGAATGGGAAACTACCGACAGGCACAAAATTCTAACCAGGCCGATTATCCAGGGTGTAGTTAAAGACATGCTGCAAGGACTTCACCCATCTGTGATCAGCCATAAGTTTCATCAGACCCTGATCAGAATGTTTTCCGAACTGTGCGAGGTCATTCGCAAAGAGAACGACTTGAACCGCATAATACTCAGCGGCGGTGTGTTTCAGAATTCGCTGCTTTTAACCGGATTGATTAATGCACTTGAAAAGAGAAAATTTAAGGTTTTTTCCCACTCAAAGGTTCCGGCCAACGACGGGGGCATCAGCCTTGGTCAGGCCATGGTCGCTGCTGCAGTTGCCGGTAAATAAGCTTAAGGGTAATAGGTATGGCTATCAAATACTTAGAGGAATACCGGGACCCCGCAATCACCCGGAAAATCGTTGAACGGATAACAGCGATCAGTAAACAGCCGTTGCGCTTAATGGAAGTCTGCGGCACTCATACTATGTCGATTTTCAAAAGCGGAATCAGACATCTGTTACCGGAAACGATTTCGCTGCTCTCAGGTCCCGGGTGCCCTGTATGCGTTACCGCTCAAAATGAAATCGATGCTTTTATAGCGCTATCCAGAGTAGAAGATGTGATCATTACAACCTTTGGCGATCTTATCAAAGTCCCGGGGACCGATTCATCCCTTCAGACAGAACGTGCCGGGGGCCGAGATATCCGCATCGTTTATTCGACTTTTGACGCTCTTGAGATTGCAAAGAAAAACCCAAATAAAAACGTTGTCTTTTTGGGGGTCGGCTTTGAAACCACCGCACCGACCATAGCCGCATCGATACTTGCTGCCAAAGAGATGAATATTGATAACTACTTTGTCATTTCCGCTCACAAACTGGTCCCTCCGGCACTTGTCGCCCTCATGTCCACCAGAGAAGTGAATATAGACGGTTTCATGCTTCCCGGCCATGTTTCCGTGGTTATTGGCACAAAGGCTTACCAATCATTTTTTAAACAATATCAAACTCCATGTGCTATTGCTGGATTTGAACCGTTAGACATATTGCAGGCAATCTTAATCCTGGTTGAACAGATTGAAACCGGAGCTCCGCAACTAACCAACGGCTACCGGCGGGCCGTTACATTTGAAGGCAACGTAAAAGCCCAAAAAATCATGCAGGATGTCTTTGAAATCGTTGATGTTAAGTGGCGCGGTATCGGAACAATTCCAGATAGTGGTCTTAAGATCAGAAAGGAATTTGCCGCCTTTGATGCCCAAAAAGAATTTGCAATCATTGTTTCTGAATCAAAGGAACCCAAAGGCTGTGTCTGCGGTGAAATCCTGACAGGTATTAAAAATCCGACTGAGTGCCCGCTTTATCAAAAGGTCTGCACACCCATGAACCCGGTGGGCCCTTGCATGGTTTCAAACGAAGGGACCTGTGCAGCTTATGATCGCTACCACAGTATATAAAGGACCATTCAATGAAGATCGATAAAATTCTTTTGGATCACGGTAGCGGCGGGAAGATGTCACACCAGTTGATTACTGATATGATCCTCCCCATATTTGACAATCCAATGCTTGAAGTACTGCACGACGGCGCAATTTTCGATATTGCCAAACAGCGAATGGCTTTTTCCACAGACACCTATGTGGTCGATCCCATTTTTTTCCCGGGGGGAAGTATTGGAAAACTTGCTGTAAACGGAACTGTCAATGATCTCGCCATGTGCGGGGCTGCTCCGCTTTATCTTAGCGCAGGATTAATTATAGAAGAGGGTCTTTCTTTGACGGATCTGGGTAAAATCCTTAAAGACATGGCTTTGGCTGCTGAAAAGGCTAATGTAAAAGTTGTGACCGGAGATACTAAAGTTGTTCCCAAAGGTGCTGTGGACAAGATTTTTGTTAATACGTCCGGGATTGGGCTAATACCCCGGCAGGTCGACATTTCCAGCCATAGGGCCCGTCCGGGAGATAAAGTTATCATTAGCGGAAGTATTGCTGATCACGGCATGACCGTATTAACCCAAAGAGAAGGTATGATTTTTAACTCACCGGTTATAAGTGATACCGCGCCGCTAAATCATATGGTGACAAAAATGCTTGCCGCCCACAAGGATATCCACGTGCTGCGCGACCCGACTCGCGGAGGTGTCGGTACGGCATTGAATGAAATTGCAGGCAAATCCGGCGTCGGAATTAAAATTTACGAAGAAAAGGTTCCGCTAAAAAAAGAGATCGCCGGAATCTGTGAACTGCTGGGATTTGATCCTTTCTATGTTGCCAATGAAGGCAAATTGATTGCCTTTGTAGCTCCTGATTATGCCGAAAAAGTCCTTGCAGCGATAAGGGCAGATGAATTCGGCCAAGACGCCTGTATCATCGGGGAGGCGATCGTTGATAATCCCGGTAAAGTGATCATGCAAACCAGCATCGGTGGATCTAGAATCGTTGATATGCTCACTGGCGAACAGTTACCGAGAATCTGTTAATGGAATCGGGATCTCCCATGGCTGGACTGGATGACAACTATTTTAACTTAAGATTTATCTTCTGTTTGAGCCAGTCGATCCAGGGACCAAAGCCTGCTTCGGTTTTGGCCGAAATCTCAAAAATCGGCATGTCGGAATGTACCTGCCGGATATACTTCACAGCCGCCTGGCGGTCATAGTCGAGATGCGGCAGTAAATCAATTTTATTTAATAAGGTTGCGTCGCATACCCTAAACATCAAAGGATACTTGACCGGCTTATCTTCACCTTCCGTCACACTTAAAACGACCAACCGCAAATCCTCGCCCATGTCAAATTCGGCCGGACATACCAGGTTACCGAGGTTCTCCACGATTAAAAGATCGACGTCTTCCAACTCAAAGTTGTTGACCGCTGTTTTAATGACATGGGCCGCCAGGTGACAGTCGCCTCCGAACGCGTCTGTATTGACCTGCACAACCGGCGCGCCTGAAACAGCCAGCCGGTCGGCGTCATTGGAGGTACAGATATCGCCCACAATCACAGCGCATTTGATTTCAGGCATAAGATAAGAGAGGGTCTTTTCGAGTGTTGCGGTTTTGCCGGAACCAGGAGAACTCATCACGTTAATAACAAAAACCCCTTTTTTAGCAAATAGTTCACGATTCTGCTGCGCAATTGCGTCATTAACATCCAGAACTTTGCGGATCACCTTTATTTTACTGGTGCCGGCTTTTATGTTTCCCCTGTCGGCATCATTTCTGGTATGGGAATGAAAAGGTTTTTGAAACGTTTTGTGATGGTTATATTGTTGATTTTTCAATAGTTTTATCAGCATCTGCTTCATCCTCATCAGCAATTTCGATTGAAGTGATATCCAGCTCCTGGCCTGAAATAACTTCCACGGATCCGCTGCTGCATTTCCGGCAGGCAAAGACCGGTTCATTGATGGTTTCTTGGGAATTGCAATCCCGGCACCTTACAACAACCGGAACCTCTTCAATATTGAGTTCTGCATCACAAAGGGGGGTGTCTTTAGCCACAATCTCAAAACAGAAACGAAGACTTTCGGGTACCACCGCCGACAATTTGCCGATTTTCAGATTGACTCTTTCAACTCTATGTCCTTGCATACCGGCAGGAATTGAAGCAATCGTAATCTCAACGATCTCCATAGCTATGCCCATTTCATGCATAAGCAACTCATTTAGCCCAATTAGTGCTTAACGAAAACCCTTCTTTTTCGGTCAGAAACTGCGGATGCTCCCGTTTGAATATTTTTAACAAATATTTTGTAGTGTTTTGACAATCTAACATTTTATTCAGCAACTATCAAATATTTTTCCAATCACTTATATTTGATGATACCCGGGGTTCAAAAAATATTATAAAAAAAGTATTTGACAGTTGCCTAGTTATGGACTATATTCCATTTTAACAATATAAGGAGTTAGCATGAAAACATTTGTCAAAGTTATGAAAGCCCTTTCAGACCCCAATCGGGTAAAAATCGTAAAATTGCTTCAGCAAAAGGTGATGTGTGTTTGCGAGCTTCAGGCCGCACTTGAAATATCTCAGCCAAGTGTTTCCAAACACCTCAAAATACTCGAAGAAGCTGGACTGATAGATTATCATAAGGATGGTTTATGGGTCAATTATTATCTTTCTGACGGACACCATAGTCCTTATGCCGCCAATTTGTTGGGCAATTTAAAACACTGGCTCGATAATGATCCACAGGTGGCCGAGCTGATTAAAAAGGCACCGTTTTTAAACAGGGATGAAATAACCGGCTAATTTTTTTGGTCTCAATATATAGCTATATGATTATATTAATATATAGGAAATAAGATTAGATAAAAGGAGATGAAGATGGAAATAAAAGTCTTGGGACCGGGGTGTCCCAAATGCGAACAAACTGTGAAACTTGTGAAAGAAGCTGTATCTGAAACAGGTGTTGACGCTAACATTGAAAAAGTTACGGATATCATGGAGATAGCAGGATATGGTATTTTCGGCACACCTGCCGTGGTGATTGACGGCGATGTCAAAATCGTTGGGAAGATTCCAAAAAAAGAAGATATCAAAACCTGGATATCCAAATGATTATTTTTTAGTATTTTGTGGCAAAACGTATGCTCATGGTCACGAAGAAAAATAATATTAAATAAATTATTTGCGCCCTCGTGTCTTTACAGAAAAAAATATTTCCGGTTTATCCGGATCAGGGAGGACAAAGAATTGGGTAACACAACCATCGTAAAAAAAACGCAGATTCCAATAGAAAGCTCTGCGGAAATTGAACAGGAAGAAGTTGAACCGAGTCTCATAGACTGGAAACAGATATGGAAACCGCTGAGCGTTATCGTGGGTGGTTTTATCATCTTTTTCTGGCTCCCTATAGGCAACAGCCGTTTCAACGGCGCCGTGATCGAGTCTCTTGCATTGGCTAAGTGGTACGCTCAGGAGCACGTGATTCTCTGCCTGGTCCCGGCCTTTTTCATTGCAGGTGCCATTGCCTGTTTTGTGTCCCAGGCGGCGGTTATGAAGTACCTTGGCGCCGGTGCCAAAAAAGTGCTGGCTTACGGTGTGGCGTCTGTATCAGGCTCCATTCTGGCGGTCTGCTCATGCACGGTTTTACCCATTTTTGCCAGTATCTGGAAACGGGGTGCGGGACTTGGGCCGGCCATTGCTTTTCTCTATTCGGGTCCGGCCATTAATGTACTGGCAATTGTGTTGACTGCCCGGGTGCTTGGCCTTGCCATAGGTACGGCTCGTGCCGTGGGCGCTGTGATTTTCAGCATAGTTATCGGCCTGATCATGCATTTTATTTTCAGAAAAGAAGAGGAGGCAAAAGCCCAGGCCGCATTGCACATGCCAGAACCCGAGGTGGAACGTCCCCTGTGGCAAAATGTCATTTATTTTGCCGTCATGGTATTTATTCTTATTTTTTCCACCTGGGGCAAACCGGCCGAACCCACAGGCCTGTGGCATGCTATCTTCAGTATCAAGTGGCTGATGACCGGTCTTTTTGCAGTTATCCTGGGAATTCTTCTCGTCATCTGGTTCAAGGTAAAGGCCTATAAGGTCGGGCTGGCCGGCGCAGCAGTTCTGGTTCTGGCGCTTCTTTTCCCCCACGCACCGCTCATCGCCTTTTCCACAGGCATCATCGGACTGGTGTGGATGATCACCACCACCCGTGGAGAAACCGAAAACTGGTTTCTTTCTTCCTGGGATTTTACAAAGCAGATCATGCCGCTGCTTTTTGCCGGGGTACTGGTTGCCGGGCTTCTGTTGGGAAGGCCTGGATCAGAGGGTCTCATTTCTTCAAAATGGGTAAGCAGCCTGGTGGGGGGTAATTCTTTGGGAGCAAACTTGTTTGCTTCTGTTGCAGGCGCATTCATGTACTTTGCAACGCTTACGGAGGTACCGATTTTGCAAGGTCTTCTTGGTTCAGGCATGGGCCAGGGACCGGCCCTGGCGCTGCTGCTTGCCGGACCTGCACTCAGCCTTCCGAATATGCTGGTCATCCGAAGTGTATTGGGTACCAAAAAAACAGTTGTTTACATTACGCTGGTGGTCATCATGGCCACTATCAGCGGGATGATATTCGGTCATTTTTTTTGATAAAAGACAACCCATTCAGCCACTAAGGCACAAAGGCACCAAAAATGAGTATGAATTATAAACCATTATCAAAAACAGAAGAATCTATTGCTAAAGAAATTGTAGATGCGGCATATACCGTACATAAAATATTATAATCTTTGGTGTCTTTGTGGCTTAGCTACTATGATCAAAGGGGAAATCATCATGTCAGACAACAAGGTAACACGGACTATTGTTGGCGGGCATCCCACTGGAATCATTGGTTTACAACCGATTCTGGAAGAAGTTGCCAAAGAATTGACAGGACGAACCGATGATGAAATCAAAGCCAAACTTTTAAAACGGTTGTCCGAAAAAAACTACATCAGCAGCAAAACAAAAGATGTCTACGGCCAGGCCTTTTTAGGAGAATACAAAAAATTTGTGGGAGAACCCTTTGAGGATACGGAGGCCGGCGGTTTAGAAATCAAAGTATTGGGTATGGGATGTCCGCGCTGTGAAAAACTAGAGCAGGATCTCATGTCCATGATGGCCGAACTAAATATTGCCGCCGGACTTGAACATGTTCGCGATCCAATAGAAATTGCAAATTACGGTGTTATCGGCTCTCCGGCTTTGATCATCAATGGCAGCGTAAAAGCAGTGGGATCTGTTCCGCCGAAGAACAAACTCAAGGAATGGCTATTAGAAGCAACAAAAACTGCAACCGAATGAAAAATTACCAAGAGGATAAAAACAAAAGGAGCTGCACTTGTGAAAAAATATAAATCAGTAATTCGGCTTATCGGCATAGTAAGTTTATTTCTATTTTCAGGGCTTATCTCGGGAAACGTTCAGGCCGATGAGTTTAAAAACCTGCCGGTCAAAGGAATGGTTACCATGATCGATCTGGGTGCTAAAAAATGCATCCCGTGCAAAATGATGGCGCCGATCATGGAAAAGATGGAACGGAAATATGAGGGCAAGGCTGCCGTTGTTTTCATCGACGTTTGGGAACACCGGGAACAGGCTGCCCGTTTCCGTATCCGCGCCATTCCGACGCAGATATTTTTTGATGCTGACAGCAAGGAAGTCTACCGGCATGTTGGGTTTATGCCTGAAAAAGCTATTGTCGCACAACTGGAGAATATGGGTGTCAAGTAAATCGTTATGATTGAATCATTCTTTTTGACGGTAAACGAATGGATTGCCGGGGGAACCGCTATTGCCGCCATGGGCTGTTTTGTATGGGGAGTGATCAGCGTGCTATTCAGTCCGTGCCATCTGGCATCGATTCCGCTCATTGTTGCCTATGTGGGCGGCCAGCAGCGGGCACTGAGCTCCAAACAGGCAAGTTCTTATGCGGTACTTTTTACACTGGGGCTGTTTATCACCATCGCCGGCATCGGTATTGTTTGCGCTTTACTGGGCCGGATGCTCGGGGACGTGGGAAATTACTGGCAGATTCTCATCGGCCTGGTTCTGGTCTGGGTGGCTTTGGGAATGTTGGGCGTAGAAAAGTGCACAATGTCCGGAAGTTTGCTGTATCGTCTGAACTTAAAGGGGCTGTTCGGAGCGTTTGCACTGGGTCTGGCTTACGGTGTTCTTTCAGGTTCCTGTACCTTCGGATTTATTGCCCCGATTCTTGCGATCATTACGATCCAGCAAAAAGTGGCATCCGGAATTCTGTTTATTGTGCTGTTTGCCGTGGGTCACTGTCTGCCGATTGTGATTGCCGGAAGTTCCACCGCGGCAGTCAGACGACTGATGGAAAACAGCAACTGGCAAGGCGCCGGAAACTGGTTTCGTAAAGGCGCCGGTATGATTATTTGCCTTTTAGGGATTTATTTTATTGTTTATCCATTTATAACCAATTCATAGAGACCTTTGAAAAATGTCCAATTTTGCCTTGACGCTGGGATTGGGCAAAAGGGGGGTGTTTTTCAAAGGTCTCTCATACGGGGGTGCAATATGCTGCTTAAAAATTATAAGCTGGAAATTTTTAATTCAGAGTGCATGCCTGGAGCAATGTCTGTTCATTGCTTTGCGCACCTGGATCAGGACGTAGGAGAAGCCATCCCATATTTGAATGCGGTCCTCGGGGGAGTTACCTATGTTAAAGATCCACCAACGGTAACATTCAAATCCCAGGGTAAGCTGATTACCGTTCATCCAAGAAAAATTGCCATCAATGCCCTGAAAGATGAAGCCGAGGCAAGAAAAATTGTCGAATGGATCAAGCGGGAAATCAACACGGCCTGGGAAAATCGCAATGACATCGAACCGATGTATGAGGCAACTCCCCAACCTCAGGTTTTTGAGATCCTCAAACTGCTGCCCAAGACCAACTGTAAAGAATGCGGCCAGCCCACCTGCATGGTTTTTGCCACCCAGGTGGCCGAAGGCGCCAAAGGCTCGGAAGACTGCCTGCCGATAGACGATGAAAACAGCAAAAAGCTGGTGGAATATATGGGCCAATTTCATTTTGATTTTTGAGTAACAAGATACTTCGGAGTAGCACAATTGAAGAACACAAGCGAACAGAGTAACGGCACCTCTCCTGACCATTCTCATGAGATTCATACTCATAAGGTCAACCGCCATGAAACCAATACACATTCCTGCTCACATCATCATGGTGATGTGAAAGATACCATGGGTTCCCGGCTTTTGATTACCCTTGCCCTGAACTTCATTATCCCTGTTGTTCAGATCATCGGCGGATTTTATGCTCACAGCATGGCGCTCATCTCAGACGCCACCCACAATTTCAGTGATTTCACAGCTATTCTGATTTCGTATGTGGCTTTTCGAATCGGCAAAAAAGGCGCTTCTATTCCAAACACCTTTGGTTATCGTCGAGCGGAAATTATGGCGGCTTTGATAAATGTAGTGATCCTCACGGGAGCTTCGGCCTTTATCATTTACGGAGCTGTTCATCGCCTCCATCATCCTGAAACTGTTTCCGGATTGATCGTGGTTTATGTGGCAGGGATCGGGATTTTAGGTAATGGTTTTTCCGCATGGCTTTTGCACCGTGATTCAAAACACAGTTTAAATGTCCGGAGTGCCTTTCTTCACATGATAGGTGATTTTCTATTTTCGATTGCGGTCTTACTCAACGGGCTGGTTCTGATATATAAACCATGGTACTGGCTCGATCCGGTGCTTTCGCTCCTGATTGTCCTGTTTATCCTGAAAAACTGCTGGTCAATATTGAAAGAATCGACGGCTGTTTTAATGAACGCTACACCCAAAAACCTAAATCTTCAAAACATCCAAAACTATTTAACAGATATTCCTGAGGTTTCAAGTGTCCATTATCTCCATGCATGGAATGTGAGTGCCTCCAGTGTCGCATTTTCATGTCATGTGGTGGTACCAGATCAGACATTGAGTCGCACTGAAAAACTGGCTAAAAAAATTCGTTACGGCCTGATGCATCTTTTTAATATTGATCATCCGATCCTTCAATTTGAAACCGCTGAATGCGGAAACGGGTCCCTGCTCTGTGAACTTTCTTGCGGTGATCAAGGTGAAGGGACAGAAAAACATCCATAAAAAAAATAAAAGAGATAAAATGGGAGCGTTAACATTGGAACTGATATCGTAAATTATTGATAATAATTTTGAAGGAGCGCAACAGGGTAATCGATAGGTATCCCTGTCCCGCGTCCTTAGGTCAAGTTCAGTTCCTTGAGGAATTCACCGATCCGGCGATTTCTGTACTGGCGGGAGATAAATGTGCCTAACCGCAGACCAGTGAGGTTGATGGACCGGTCAGACCCTTGGCAGCTAAGGTATGACACATCAATCACCCTCAATATGATCTTAGCCCATCGCCTTTAACTGCTCGATCCGCCCGAAAAAGACGGGCCGATGGAAGGATCAAGCATACCACCCGCCCCGGTATACTCTTCTCGCATTCTCATGGTGGGGGAAGACATTAGTTTCGCCACATCCTTACACTGGCATTCGGGGCATTCGGGGGGCGGATCACTGGAAAACAGCAGGAGTACTTCAAAGCAGTGAGAACAGTCTTTACACTCATATTCGTAAATTGGCATTAGCTCCTCCGTAAAAATTTAACAGGTTATTAATCAATTATATGTTTTGGGGCTTCCTACAATTCCTACAAACAACCTTTATAGCGAGACTGTCGAAAAAGTCCAATTCCGGCATTTTTTCTAATTTCTCATATAGTAAAATCAGATATTTATAAACCCTAAAATAATGCTTTTAGTGTTTTTCAGCACCTCGAACTGTTTATCGAGCTGCGCGGGAAGCGAATCTGCTTTAACCAGATCCCCAGCCTCACCGGCAAGCTTGATCTGATATGCAATAACTTGCCAAACGCACAAGCTGAAACCGGTTCTTTATAGTTACATATATCATAAAATTGAAAAGGGCAAACCCTATGAAACGGATTTGCCCTATTGAAAAAACTATATCATACGGATTGTAAGGCACCGGCTCCATTACTTCCAAAACTTAGTAATATGTCTTTTTCTAAAAGGAAAATAAGGTCGCGGGTGGCTGTTTCTCTGGATACTTTGAATAATGCTTGAATGTTTTTATTTGTAATTTTTTCTCTTTCCTTAACAAATAATACAGCCTTTATTTGTTTTGTCTTTGATGGCAGACAGCTAACGATTTAATGAAAATTATTTAATTTGACATGGAGGCAGTTTGCTCATGATACAAAACTAAAGCAATTTGCCAAAACATTGAAACGCAAGTGTGGTACTGGCGGAACTATGAAGAATGACGTCATCATTATCCAAGGAGACCACAGGGAAACTCTTCGGAAAGAAATCAAACAACATGGTTATAATGTAAAACTTGCCGGTAGGTAATTATTCCGGGATGCTCTGGTAAAAGATTAACAATAGATGAGCTAATATGGTATCCGACATCGTCCAGGCCAGTCGATTGGTGTGTCCTAAGCTAATGAGAGAATTTGGATTTGATATTTGACATTCGGCGTTTCTATTTGATATCCTACTTTTTAGACGTAACTATACAGATTGGTATAAACTCAAACACGAAAAAAGGTGAAGAAATGCAGAATGTGGAATGGGAAATTAAAGGCGATAAACTAATTATTGAGATAGATTTGACAAAGGATTTCGGACCCTCTAAATCTGGTAAAACAATAACAATCGCCAGTACACGGGGTAACCAGAAGATCGAGGGTACTGATGCTGTAATCGGTTTGAACGTTTACAAATATCCAGAGAGCGGATAACATTCACGATTCAGTCAGCCCTATTTTAAAAAGCGTACCTAAGGGCTCGCGCAAAAACAGAAAAGCCCGATCTCCTGTTTCAGGAGCCCGGGTTTTTATTTGGTACAAGATTATACTTTTTACCCTGATTTTTATCGGACTTGTTGGACATAGTGTTGGGTATTGGGAAGTTAGAAAATAAAAAGGGAGTTATAATCTAACATAACCCCCTGATTTCAACCGTATATACATCACCCCTGCGGGTCCTTGAACAGCATTAATATAACAAGCTTAGCTCTTTTTCAGATATATCTTTGGAACACAAGATATATCTGGTCGGAATTTTGTAATTGCAGTGATCACAGATTTTGACCGTTATAAAGCATTTACAATAAGTAATCACATTAGCACTGTTATTGCACTTGCGGTGCTACCTTTATTTCCACCCTTCGGTTTAACTGGCGGCCCGCTTCCGTATCGTTTGTTGCTACCGGCATTGTTTCACCAAAACCGACGGGTTGAATACGATTGATGTTGACCCCTCTCTGGACCAGAAGGTCTCTTACAGAGTTTGCGCGCCGAAATGATGCCGAAATATTATGCCTTTAAATTCATAATGAATCCAAATTGTTCTATATAATTGGCCAAACTGTCTACCTCCCGATTGAAAAGAAGAAATAGTTACCGGTCCCGGGTTCGCAAAATCTGAACATTAAATGCGCACTTTCGCGGTAATATGTTCCATGTTTGTATATGTTTGGATGTTTTTTTGCGTACCTGTCCCATTGATCCCAAGAGCGCCAATGGCCATTATAAGCATACCGATGCCTTTTATGATCGTAGTGATCGTAATGCCGACTTTTGTCATAGGGGCGATCTCTGTATCCACGATGCTCTTGGTAATCCGAACGTTTTTTGTAGTCACGACGACCCTGCTCCTCGTAATGTTTGCGACCTTCTCGCCTCATTTCCCCTGGGTGTTTTCGATATTCCTTGTCCTGTACTCTCTGTTTTTGCCATTCTTTCTGTTTGTTTTTTCCTTTGTACCCATTATCAGCAAATGCCTGCGTGGTTGTAAGCATGAAAAAGCCGAGTAAAAGAACAGTTGTGACCGTGAAAACAAAAATCGAAAGTTTGCAATATTTTTCTCTCATGTTAATACCTCCAAATTAAGTGTTTTCTAACTTAGTCGATAATAAGATGCCTTATGCTTTTTGT
>JAFDBA010000237.1 GCA_019313505.1 Deltaproteobacteria bacterium | reverse complement strand
ATGAAACTTAGTCAAGCCATAAAACCTATTAGCTATTTTAAGGCCCATGCTGCCGATGTGATCCGTGAGCTTAACGAACAGCACGGCACCATGATCATTACCCAACACGGAAAAGCTAAAGCGGTCATTCAGGATATCACCGAGTATGAGCGGATTCAAGAGGCCCTGGCTCTGCTCAAAATGGTCGCTCAAGGGCAAAAGGACTTTGAAGAAGGAAAAACCATTCCGGCCGGTCAGCTGCTTCAAGAATTTGACGACATGATTTCAAAGGATTTTTCTAAAAAATGAGCTTTGCTGTCGAATTTACCACCGGGGCCAGGCAAGACCTGTTGAAAATTTACCGCTACATCAAAGCCGATGGAAGGCCTGAAACGGCCAAGGGGTTATACGAGACACTCTCCCAGGCTTGTGACAACTTGTCACACAACCCTGAGCGTGGCCACGTCCCATCTGAATTTGAAGGTCTCAGCGAAATGTTATGCCGTCAAATTGTCATTAAAAATTTTCGAATAATCTATCAGATCGTCGGTAAAATGGTTATTGTACACGGCATTATAGACGGTCGCCGTAGCATACGGGAAACAATGCGCCAACGGTTGTTAATCTGAAAAAACAAGGAAGAATTCACCGTTCGCGGCGGTTTATAATACTATTTCCCTGCAATGATCCAATAACGGTGCAAAGACTTGTTCTGCAATTTTTCCAAAATCTTGATCCAGAGGATCGGTTTTATCGAAACATAACTCATAATATGGATCTTCTGACTCTCCCCTTGCAAAATCGTTTCCGGTCCATTCGTTTTTTGCAGAGTTTAATGCAGCATGTATAATCTGATTTTTCAGCAAGAGCTTGGAAGCATATTCAAAGGATGATTCAGGGAAAAAGTGCAAAGGTTCTGACATTCCCTTCCAAAAAAGTTCAAGAAGATATTTTAGAATATCGGCGGAGTTTGAAACCGGAGCAAATTCCCAGGCAGTATCTTTGCATAAAAGAAAGCTTTTAACAGGTCGTTTTTCTTCAACCATAGCACAATGTATAAGATGATATATCCATGTATTTAATAGATATTTCGATTTATTTTTTACATATCGAATCTGGATCAGCCCCTGTTCATAAATATCAGTAAGGCGGCCACGAAGATTAAAACCCGCAACTTCAATGTCAACATTATGGTCATCTAATTGTTCGCCGGTTATGTGATCTTCAATTTTTCTGACAAAACCTTCAGCATCCAGACTCATTTCATTATAGACAAATTCTCCCACATTTCCGTGGGGGAGTTGTCCGGAGGCTTTTTTCACAGGGAAAAAATCTTTGAGATCTGATCCGGACAGCCTGTTTAGCACCATTTCCTGATCAAGCACATATTTTTCCAGATGACCCAGACTGAAATTTTCCCTTTCATCAGACACATCTAACCTCTCATGCAAATATATCCCCAGACGCCTTTCAAGGAGAAATTTGGTTGGATTGCTGAAAAAGGTGCTTAAATCTTTAATATCAAGATTTTTCCATTCATGGGCAGGATCGGACAATTTACTTGAAATCAAAGGGGTAATATCTTTGCGCTTAAACCTGCTGCAACTCGCTGCAAAATTTTCCTTAGAATAACTGAACAGTTTTCCGCCGGCTTTAAAATATTCCGGCGAAAAGGCCTGAAGTCTATGCAACGTTACCATCTGATCTTCTGAAAAGCCGAATCCTTCCTTAATATAATCTATAAGTTCGCTCACAAGAACAGACGGGGCAATCCGTGTGTTGTCACGGATGCTCTGGCCCACATAGCTTATATAGAATTTATTTCTGGCTGAGATAAGGGCTTCCAGGAAAAGGTATTTGTCATCATTTCGCCTTGACCGGTCGCCGATCCTTGGATTTTTTGCCATCAGATCAAAGCTCAAGGTTTTTGATTCCCTCGGAAAAGCATCCATGTTCATACCAACAAGGCATACGACTTTAAACGGGATGCTTCTCATGGGGAGCATTGCGCAAAAGGTTACACCGCTTGAGATAAAACCGGTCCCAAAATTTACAGATTCAAGAAGATTCTCCAATAAGGATTTGACCACTTCAAGTTCCACAGGCCCATCAAATCCGGATAATTCTTCTGTCCGTGACAGGGTATCTAAAATTCTCCGCAAAACCTGTATTTCCCGTTCTGAATCCTCATCCAGAGCGAAAAACTCTTCTATTATTTCAACAAATTTCAAGTGCCAGTCACTTAGTATTCGGGGCTGGTCAAGGGAGTCGATACAGGTAAAAACCCTGTCCAAAAAATTCAGAAATTTCCCAAGTATCTTTACTTCTCCTCCTTCAATTTGGTCATAAGGGAGTATTCCTGAAAACATTTTACGGTTCAGGCCGGGCATTGCATACCCTAAAAGAAGTCTCTCGATACCGGCTTTCCATGTGTTTTCAGAAAAATCGGGAAGCCCAAGCTCTCGACGAAAATCAGCATTAATTCCCCACCGGATATTTGTTTCTTTAATCCATCGTTCTGCAATTTCAATGTCCGATTCAGTCAGACCGAATTTTTCTTTTATACCCGCAGTTTCCAGCAATGCCATAACACGGGTTGTGCCGAACCTGCTGCTTTTGAGATTGAGTATGGCCAGAAATCCTTCGATGATAGGACTCTCTTTTCTTAATCCCCGGTCCGCAATGGTGAAAGGAATCCGGAGTGCTTCATCTGTCTGTGCGTCAAACACGGCCCGAATGAATGGTGCATACAATTCTATATCAGGGGTCATAACCACAATATCTTTGGGCAAAAAATCAGGGTCTTCTTCAAACATGGCAAGGAGATTGTCATGGAGAACTTCGATCTCCCGCATGGGACTGTGACAGGAATGAATCTGAATAGAAGAATCAAAAGCACGTGATGGGT
>JAFDBA010000236.1 GCA_019313505.1 Deltaproteobacteria bacterium | reverse complement strand
CACCCAAACCGCCATTTTCCTGGCCATCTGAATAACCTTATTGCTCACACGACCCATAAAGAACTCTTCCACATGCGATAAACCTCTTCGGCCCACGACAATAGTTCCATATCCATCCTTAAGAGCTTCTACAATAATAGCCCCGGCCCGGCTTGGCACTCCGGTAATCATCCTGGTAGTGATTTGATTACTATTAAAGCCGGCTTTCTCCAGATGACCGGAAGCCTTCTCGAAAACATACTCCATGGATTTTTCAGCCCGGTTCAATTCCTCTCTATCAAGATCTCTAACAGCATGAAAGATAGTAACCTCCCAATGCAAACTATCCACCATGTCACCAACCCCTCATTGCTCCTTCCGAAGCATCTATGGCCACAAGTATTTTGCCAATCTTCGGAATGCCGCCCACCACGCAGAGGGGGACATTGATCAGGCGTCCGATGAGCTTATTGGCAATACTTCCCGACAAAAAATCTTTCAGCTGGCTCATTCCCCAGCGTCCCACAACCACTCCGTGGTAATCGTTTTGTGATTCATAAATGATGTCTCTTGCTATGCCCACCTTTCTTTCCTGGATTTTAATACGAACGGCATCCTCCGGGACGTTTTGATCCAGAAATAGCCTACGGGCTTTTTCCATAAACTCTTGTATCTCCTTCTTTTGCTGGAGTTCCCAGGCACGTGTGGTGGCTACTTTGTTACTGTATGCAGGCTCTTTCTCGACATCCCAGAAACTTTCGGGAACCTTTGTCATTACATGGAAAAGAACCACTTCCATACGGTTCGGCGGAAACAACAGGCTCACATAACGCACTGCCTCAAAAGCCTGATCCGAACCATCCACCGCCAACAAAATTTTTCTTCTGTGTTTCACCAAGACATACTCCTTTCTCTAATCTTTTGTTGGTTTGTTAGTTTTTCTTGCCATAAATTTTTAGATCAGTAATAGACTAATACGTTTCTCTTTTGGCTTCAAGGCGGTCCACCATATAAAGGAGAGACGCTTTTTCTCTAAGCGAATCCTTGAGCTTATTGAGCTTGAAGCGATCAATGCCGTACATGCGAATATACAACCGTCGAAACCCTTCGGGAGCCAAATCGTAAGAAGTCAGGATACTCGCCATTCGGCCGCCGTATTGTCGAATTATGTCCGATACCTCTTTGATGGAACCCGGCCGATCTTCTACCTCCAGGCCAAACTGGATGCCTTTTCTTTCAACACCGGTCAGTGAGATTATTGTTCTAAAAATGTCATTTTGAGTGATTGTGCCGACAATATCACCATGATGGTCGATCACAGGAACCCCGGATATTTTATGCTTTAAAAGGACCTCCGCAGTTTCTTCTATGGTATAGTCTAAAGGAACGGTTATGGGGTCTTTGGTCATGATATCTTTTATTTTAATTTTAGAAATTAAATATAAAAGTTCAAGCATTTCCAGGCTGATCGCATTAGAAGCGGACGCACTTTTTATATCCCGATCCGTAACAATTCCAACGAGCTTACCCTGTTCCATTACCGGCAGCATCATGATATTATGTTTTTTTAACAAGTGTATTGCATTATTAATGGAATCGTTTGCATCGATGGTGATAACCTGTTTGCTCATCCAGTGCTTTGCTAACATAACAAATCTCCTTTCATTTTTTAAATATACTCACAAGACAGACTCGACCAGGACAGCAAGATCAGACTTTTTACGAGTTCATCATTAATGACTTCTCAATAACTCCGGGCGTAACCCGCCTACTCTTTTTAAAGCAACAACCATACCAAAATAAAATCCCCTTGAAATATATGCTTAACCTACTGATATGATGTAGATTTAGCGTTTTAAAAAAATATGGCGACTAAAATTTTAGATGAATGGGTGTCAGTCTTTTTTACAGGTTGTAAAATCAAGGTAGGTGGAAGCTTCTTTTTACAATTTGTATAAAGTGCAACAAGATGCTGGATTCAGGATCGCTTAATTTGGATAAAAATTATTTCCATGAAGAATCTGGTATCATGCTAAATCATTTGAACTTTTCAACCCATATGGGTGCGTTAATTTCGTTCCCTCCCCTCACGTAACATTATTTTTTTCCGTGTGACTCGGAAATTAATATCATCAAAGCGAGTTGCTCTACTGCGGTGCTATTGTATCCCCATATTTTCCGGTGAATGTTAAGCCATGGGATAGTCTCTTGATAGAAATATTTTTTTGAAACACATCCAGACCAAAAGGATGAACGGACAAAAGAGAGCAAGTATCAACAAACACTTTCCCGGCATTGCCGTTATATTTTTTTAGGGTATTGATCAGTTCATAGGCTGATGAACCGTCAAAGTCTCCCGTGAGCTTAAGATGAAGGTTCTCGCTGTTTTTATTACAAATAATTTTGAAATTTAATGCCATTGTTCTCCCCCTTATCATTATCGCACTTCTTTGTTTTTAGTCGTATTGATACTTGCTTTCCGTCTGGTGCAAGCATCCTTCGACTATCTTTCAGCCACTATTCCACACAACTACTGTAATGCTGTATGAAATACTGAATCTTCCTAATTTGGGCAGGTGCCGGCCGCTCAAACCGCACATGATGTCGCTTCATTTTTATAGGATCCATAGAAAAATCAGTAGCGACTTTAACATCGCAAATGCTTTTAAACATCAAATTTGCAAGGTAAAAACCACGATCAGTCAATAAAATGTCCAGCACAAGTGATTGGCTTAATCCCTCCTCACCGGCAATATAATCAAACGAAAGCCCGTCCATACTGATGTTATTAATTCTGCCGAACTTGACCGGTTTGGATCGATATACGGCACATGAGATCTGTCCCATGCTTCTATCTGCGACTCGTATCTGCTTAACAGAAACGGGCCTGATCAAAGCAAATGCGTCTTTTTTAACCTGGAATCGTTTGTGTGCTCTCCTATCTTTGTCTTTCACAGTATTTTTATCAATCAATGTAAGAAACGGTGACCGGCTCATAATCGCAACATCATGATCAGCTTCAGATAATTCATTCGCATAATACATCCGGTCTGTTTGATTATCCTCAAAAAGATAAATTTTATCCATTTCACCTCCTATTTTTGCGTTTCTTTCAGGCAGTATTCACGCCAGGCGCAATCCAAACGGTCACATTTCCCGTCTGCCTTGCCAAAACAACGGTCACATTTCCCGTCTGCCTTGCCAAAACAATCCGGATTTCCCTCAATACGCTGAACACTTCGAATGAGGCATGTTATATCCGGCAAATTGTCTCTTGAACCCGTGTCTGCCCTATCTACCATTTCTATTTCTTGTAGATTTCGGCTTGCTTTGGTAACTATCTGTTAATACAGGCACTAATCTGAAGCCAAGAATCTAAGGGCTCGCTCAAAAAGCGCCCAGATAAAAACATGTTATGTTTTGTGTAATAAATGGAATTTATCGACAAATTATTTATTATCGGTTTTATTAATTTTGTCCATAGGGGGAGGGCTTCATTTATGATATGGAAATTTCCCAGGAGGGAATTTCCCCCATACGAAATGGAGAATATTCCCGATATGGTAAGATGTAGCGTAGTTTCTTAATTGTAAAATTTGTGCATTTTATGGCAAAAAATCAATACACAAGCACCAAATAAAAATTTCTCGCTTCGAGATCTTCCAGCAATTGATCGGTGGTTTTGTAAAACCAGTTGGCACCTTTGGAGAAATGCAGCAGAATACGGTTGAGGCTCTCGGGCATGTAAGGGTAAATTTTTCTCGGATTAAGGCATAGTATCTTCACATTCCCTTTTATTGTGATGAAAACTGTAATGAAATCG
>JAFDBA010000235.1 GCA_019313505.1 Deltaproteobacteria bacterium | reverse complement strand
ATTAATAAAGGTTTTTGTTTTAAGAGGGTTTTTCTTTCTTAAATAAAATCGTTTGTGGTTCTTTCATAACGATCCATAATCCACTCAAACAGTTTCCAGCATAAAATTTAATCACACCCGAAGCTCTTTTGAAATCGATTTGTTTTCATATCATCCAAACTATTACAAATATTCAATATTCAATCGAAAATATTCAATTATTAGGCACCTAAATCCCTTTGATCTGTTGATGAAGTTCTCGGGTTTTTTCCATGCGGGCCCGGTCCCTATCCTGTGCCAGATGACGAATATTTTCATTTGCATCCGACATTTCCGGATCATCGGAATTTTTCCCCTTCACATATCCGTCTATGAGAAGGCGATACGCTTGTATCATCTCTGAAATCAAGCGGATAGGATATTCGCGCCCCTGTACTTTAATGGTCCGTAAACCCAGGTCAACATATTGTTTCAGCTCTTCACCCCTGATGGCAAAGGCGGTATTCGGCCTGTGGCGGATTTTTTTATTTATGCTGGCGATTTCCTCAACGCTCTTTTTCTTGCGCCGCATTAGTTTTTCACGCTGAGCTTCAGTTAACAAACAGAAACGAAAGCAACTGCCGCTTCTGTCCGGCCATCCTTCGTATTCAACGATTTCATTGCCGTCCTCATCGTGGTGAATTTTCTTTATATATGAATCTCTGGTAAATTCATGGAACAGGCAATTGCCCACACCACCGATGCATCGGTTGCCATGAATCAGTATTTCAGTCAAAACGCCGACTTCATCAGCCGCTTTTTTGAACTTGCTCAAATTTTCCACGGTGTCGATTTCGGTACTGGCAACAATTTGTGTGGCACCGGCATCACGATAATATTCCATCTGTTCCCGGGTTTGGATGTTACAGCCCACACTTGCATGGATGATCAAGTCAGGATAGTTGCGTTTAATAAGTCGTATAAGTTCGGGGGTTTTGGCGATAACCCCTTCTACGCCATATTGAGCCCATTTGGCGACTTTACTCAATACACGGATAAAATGTTTTTCCTGTATTTCCGCGTTAATTGCAACCCGAACCTTGCCGTCATGGCCGTTTGCAATACGCACCGCATCTCTAATCTCACTGTCTTCCAGTTCCCAAACGCATTTTCTGCGGCTGAAACCTTTTGCTCCCACATATACGGCATTGGCGCCGCTTTCAAAAACGGCATTAACCATCGCAAGACTTCCGCCAGGAGCCAGCAATTCATTCATGGTGTTGAACCCTCCTTACTCACCGGTTTTTCCCCCGGCACTTAAAATTTAATTGTAGAGGATGCAAGTTATAAATTTAACAATATTGTTTTAGTAACCAGCACAAATTCTCAAACATAGAAAATTATGCATTTAATATTGTATTGTCAAGAAAATTATAAGCCATAGCCCTTCCAATTAGTTGCCTACTTCCAGCATAATGTTATGTAATCGCTCCGCTCGCAAACAGAATGTTTCCAGTTTTGCATTGATTACCTGAGGAAAAGGAGAACCGTCACTTTCAATTGCCAGAAAAGGAAGGTCATCAATATTTGCCAGTGCTGCTCGAAGCCGGCCATTCTTCGGATTGGTTGCCAGTTTTCCTTCACGGTTCATGGCCTCATTAAGTATGGCCTCTGACAGACGGTTGGGCATGCAGCCAAAGGGACCGATGGCGATCACGCCACATGCGTGTGAGACTATTTCGGTTAGGGAGCTACCCACTGTCAGAATGGCTTCACCGGCCAGGTTCGGTGATATATATGGAATGGCGTTATTTACTATTGCTTTGACATCAAGTGGCTCTATATGAACCATACCTGTTTTTGAAAGTATCGACTTGATACGCTTTTCGCGCCGGGCCATGAATTTCTTTTTGACAATGAACGCCAGCTTCTCCATTTTTGTCATCTTGCAATCTACAAGCCCTTTGTCCACCAGAAAGTCGGTATATAGTATCCACTCGGCAATGGGAGAACAGATGGTAGCGAACCCTTTTTCTGCGAGACGCTCTGTTAAATACTGGCGGGACAATCCATCCCTTCGCACAAATATCTCGCCAACAAGGGCGATAGTGGGCATTTCTTCTATAGGGTGCTTCATGTGAATCCGTTTGATAAGCTGTGCGGTAGAGTCAAGCTGTTTTTCCAGGGGAGCAAAATCTCCTTTTTCGAATTGACCAATGATTAAATCCCACTCTTGATCTAATATGCTTATTGCAGCTCCAACATCTGTGGCATTGGCCAGTATCATCGATCTGATGTCTTCCATGGCATCGGATACTATGATTCCCCACCATACTTTTAGCTGGAAGTTGTTCCCCCATCCTGCGTAAGAATTTTCAGACGTGAGCGAAAAGAGGGCTACATTTGGAATTTCAAGTCTTCTCACCAGGTCTTCCATGAAGATTTGATACTGGCCGAAGCGACATGGACCAGAACCGGTAGGCATAAAGTAAACCAGAATGTTACCGTCTTTTTTTTCGTTTTGAAGATAGTTGAGCAGCGTTCCTGTGGTGAGTATAAGCGGTAGGCACTCTTTGCAGGATGTGTTTGCACGTCCTATTTTTAGCACTGCTTCGTCGGATGGGGGATGGGCTAAAGCATTAAGACCTTTTCCACGAAATACAGCCGCCAATGCTTCTGTGGCAAATTTGCCCATTGACGGAATCAGAATTTGTACGCGCGGGTCGGTCATGGGCAGTGTCTCACCCGAAGATGTAATCACATTGGCCATACCGTTTCCCATTATTGTCCGGGCGTTCTGCCAACAACTGCCGGTAAGCAGCAATAATATCTAAGAAAGCTTCAACCCTGGTTTCCAAACCGGCGTCGGCAGTGTGACTGTCCAGTTCAAGGGTCAGGGAAGGTTTACGTCCCATGATATCCCGGAAATATCCGATAATGAACGAATCCGGGCCGCAGGAAAAGTTGGTTATAAAAGTTCCGAAAAGTTGGGGATGCCGTTTAACTATCCTGGCGGCCTGAAGGATACGCTGACCCATTCCCCAATACATGTGGCGCTTTGATTTTTCATTGTTAAACAGGAGAAAATCGAACGGTATAACCAGGATGCCTCTGGATGCCAGTTTGTGAGGAATACCCATGTGGGCCTCTTCAACAAATCCGTTGTATGACCGGCCGAAAATTACGACTGCTGTCTTATCCGGGTCGGATTCCAGTTCCTTTAAAGCCTTTTCTCCGATCTCCATCATTTCGGCCATGCATTTAATCTGCTGCTCGAGTGCTTTCCTGAATGCCTTGTCCGCCTCTTTCTTTTTCATTCCCATCTGCATGGCGGTTTCAATCAGAGGTTTTTTGGCCGATTCCAGTCCTTTTGTCAGGTCAAGAAGCGGCGTTAAAACTTTTGTTCCTTTAAGTTCGTCTATTTTTTGGCGAAATGTGGCTTTAAGATAGAAAGTTTCCCCCTGAACAAAAGGACATACCTGTGAACTGGAGTTTCCGTCTAAAGCAGGAATTGCTTTAAAATGAGGCAGAAAAATGTATTCCGGAGGATGTTCCATTTCAAGAAGCGAGTGAAAAAAACCGTGTGAAAGTTCCGCCGGATAACAAAACGCGGCGTTTCTTTGGTCAATTCCTTCCTGAGAGCAGGAATCGGGCACAACCGGTTCAAATCCCAGTTCGCTGAAAAATGTTGAATAAAGAGGATAGTAAGTGTTTACCATAAAACTCCGATTAATCCCTATTTTTCCTCGAAATTTCTTAATGTTGCTTTTGGGTAAGTTTTGACCGGATTCCGGGATAACCGTTGCGCCGTACTTTTCGAAGACGAGGTGCTGCCGGATCCGGATCAGATCCAGGTTTTGAACATTGTATTTTATATTGTGCCGTAAATTGTAGTACCGGTTACAGGCGCCGCCAAAGGGGTATTTGGTTTCCTCAAGTTCTATTATGGCAATTTCACACCGCCGGTCACACTTTTCTTTGCCCCCTTTGCAGGTAAATGATTTGCCGTAGGTGACCTCTCTATCCGAAAGAACTTTCAGGTCGAAGGGGCTTTTTTGGATCAACCCCATTTCAATTCGCTCTTTTACCTCAAGGGCCACCCCAAAAGCGCCCATGAGCCCGGGCTCCGGAGGAACGATGATCGGTTTGCCCACAAGGGATGCCATGGCCAGCGGGATCGCCCGGTTGTAACAGACGCCCCCTTGCATGAAAACCTTCTTCCCCACCGGCCGGTTCCCTTTGACCCGGTTCGAGTAGTTCATGCAGATGGAATAGACCAGTCCGGCCACAATATCCTCGTGCTTAACGCCCTCATGGATGGCATTTTTTATGTCAGAGGCGATGAATGCGGCACATTGGTCATTGAAGTTGGGGGGATGATGTCCTTTGAGTGCGATATCTGCAATATCTTCCATTGCCACACCCAGGGTCTCAAATGCGGATTCTTCCAAAAACGACCCGGTACCGGCAGAACACGCTTCGTTCATGGCATAATCCGAAGCCACCCCATTGGTAATGTAAGTGTATTTGGCGTCCTGTCCGCCGATTTCAAAAATAGTGTCCACCTGTGGATCAAAATATACGGCAGCGGCGGCATGGGCGATGATTTCGTTGATAACGCCGTCTGTGAGAGCATGGAGGCCGGCAATCTGACGACCGGAGCCGCATACACCCAGCCCTTCAATGGATATTTCCGATGGGTCAATAACCCCACCAATCTGGTTGAAAATAGAACCATAGCACTGCCGGGAAGCTCCGACCGGATCGCCGTTAGTACGCAGATAAACATCTGCCAGGATTGCGTTGTCCCCTTTTCTCAAAAGGATCGCTTTGGTAGTGGTTGAACCCACATCGAGCCCTAATATGCAGGTATCGCCAGCACGGATTGTTCCTTTTTCAATGGTTTTGAATTCCACGATGTCTTCAAAATGCTGCAAGGGAGCAAGCGTGTCAAATGATGCGGCGTCAGTACAAAACAACCCGGATATACCGGGGAATTTGGCGGTCTCGTGTTCCAGACCCCAAAGAGCCGCGCCCAGAGCTTCGAAATAAGGCGCTTCCGGAGGAACAATCAGACCGGGAATCTCTTTACGCAAACCCTCGATCATCATATGGTTGCGAGCCGTCCCTCCGGTAATCATAATGTTCTTTTTTTCCACCTTTTTTAAAAGCTCTAAGATTTTACTTGACATCATCTGGCAAAGACCGGCGGTTACTTTTGCTTTGGGGATGCCTTTATTGGTGGCGTGGGTGCAGTCGGATTTGCAGAAAACCGAGCAACGGCCGGAGACGGGATACGGCTCTATGGAAGCGGCCCACTGGGCGGCCTCTTTAAGTGAGACATTCATTCTCCGAAGTTGCTGAAGAAAGAATTCACCAGTTCCTGAAGCACATTTGTTGCCGGTCAAAACGTTGGAGATCTGTCCCAGACGGTTTAGAACATATACCATAAAGGTTTCCCCGCCTGCAGAAACCACGGCAGGACAGGATACGTTTTCAGGTTTGACAAACCCGTAGGCGTATTCCACGGCTTCGGGTTCGGGTATTGAGGAAAG
>JAFDBA010000234.1 GCA_019313505.1 Deltaproteobacteria bacterium | reverse complement strand
TCCACAGGCCTGGCATGGACCCAGGCCGGTGGCGATGTTCTGTATGTAGAGGCGTCTTTAATAGGTGGTAAGGGAGAGCTACTAATAACCGGTCAGATCGGAGATGTTATGCAGGAGTCCGCCCGGGCGGCCCTTAGTTATGCCAAGGCAAACCTTTCTCTGTTGGGCGTTAAGAAAAATGTTTTTGAAAATAAGGATGTCCATATTCATGTTCCGGCAGGTGCAATACCCAAAGACGGGCCTTCTGCCGGTATCGCAATGGCTACAGCACTTATTTCTGTTTTATTAAAAAAACCGGTAAACAAAGATGTAGCAATGACAGGTGAAATCACTCTCAGGGGGAGGGTTCTTCCTATAGGGGGGGTGAAGGAAAAAGCTCTGGGTGCTTTGAGGGGCGGAATACGTACAATTATTATTCCCGAGAAGAACAAAAAAGATTTAGTAGAGATTCCGTCGCATATAAAGCGCAAGATCAACTTCGTTCCTGTAAAAAACATGGATAAAGTTCTTTCCCTCGCCATTGAAGGAAATGTTATGGGAAATGGGTGATATGAAGATACTTGCCGTTGATACGGCTACAAAGAGTTGTAGCGTTGCCGTGGTCGAAAAAAGATCATTGTTGGCAGAAATGACGACAGTCAGGAAGCAGACCCATTCCAAACATTTAATGGAGATGATAGAAAGAGTCATGAGTTTGTCAGGTCTGGCCCTTTCGGAACTGGATGGCTTTGCCGTTACAAGTGGACCTGGAACTTTTACCGGTATGCGCATTGGAATAAGTTCGGTCAAGGGTTTTGCAACGGCATTGGGAAAACCTGTTGTGGGTGTTTCAAGCCTTGACGCCCTTGCCATGCAGGCATCTTTTTTCCCATATCTTATATGCCCATTTATAGATGCGAGCAGAGGGGAGGTCTACTTTTCACGATACAAGTTTCGAAACGGCCATTTAAAAAAAGAGACCGATGAGCAAGTTTCTCCACCTGAAAAAGCCGTATTTGGCCCTAATGAGGCATGCTTATTTATAGGCGATGGTGCTTTGCTTTATCAAAAGACGATATTAAATAAAATGGGCAAATCAGCTTTTTTTGCATCTTCTTTTCAAAATACGATTAGGGCTTCAACTGTGGCGTATCTTAGTATGGATAGATTTAAAAATGAAGATACGGATAATGTCGGTATATTTGTGCCGAATTATATCAGAAGATCCGATGCAGAGCTAAATTTGACGGTCTCGTAAAAAAGTCCAACTTCTGCGTTGTGCTGCATTTCGTAATCATTTAACGCAGGATAAGTACGCCTCATGATTGCAAAATTTGCACGCCTTGAATTTGAACTTTTCACGAAACCGTCAAAATCGGACTTTTTATGAGTTCATCAAATTTAATGGCTTCGTAAAAAGTCTTTACTATTCATGGTTGTTATTGACAATGTTGATCTATTTTTGATATTAATTTTAGTTTAATCTTTTAATAATATTTAACAATTTTAGTCAGGGTATATTTGATGAGTAGTTTTTCCTGGTTCGATCCGCCGAACCATACAGCCTTTCCTGTGGAGAGTGCGGGGTATCCTTTTATATTTGCCGCTACACTTGCAACGGTTGTATTCGCTCTTTTGGACTTAACCACCCTGGCCTTGATAGGACTTGTTGTCACTTTTTTCATATGTTATTTTTTCAGGGATCCGGACCGTGTAATACCAAATTATACCGGTGCTCTGGTTTCGCCGGCTGATGGCAAGGTTGTTTTTGCGGATCAGGTGGATAACAGTCGGTTTTATGAAGGTCCGTGTATAAAAATCAGTATCTTCATGTCAATTTTCAATGTTCATGTAAATCGTATTCCCCATGAAGGGCTGGTAAAAGCGGTTAATTATTATCCTGGGAAATTTTTCTCCGCCAATCTGAGTAAGGCTTCAAAACACAACGAACACAATGCCATATTTCTTGAAACTGAAGAAGGGAAAAATATTTGCACAGTCCAGATTGCAGGTCTGATTGCAAGGCGTATTATCTGTAAAGTACAGGAGGGCGATAATGTAGCCCGCGGAGGTCGTTTTGGGTTAATATGTTTTGGATCACGTCTCGATGTTTATATGCCGCCCGACACAACTTTGAATGTGACTGTTGGGAACAGGGTAAAGGCCGGGACGTCTGTTTTAGGAGATTTGATATGAAAAAAATAAAAAAAGTTAAAAAAGAAAGATTACGTCGCGGAATTTACGTTCTGCCCAACATATTTACATCGCTAAATCTTTTCTGCGGTTTCTATGCTGTTATAGCTTCCATAGACGGCAAATATATTGCCGCTTCCATAGCTATTATTATTGGCGTAATGTTTGATATTATGGATGGTAAAATTGCCAGAGCTACAAATACCACCAGCAAATTCGGCATTGAATATGATTCTCTGTCAGATCTCATATCTTTTGGTCTTGCACCGGGTATAATGATATATTTATGGGCTCTTAGACCACTTGGAAGAATTGGCTGGCTGGCCGCATTCCTTTTCATGGCTTGTGGCGCTCTACGACTGGCCCGGTTTAACTCGCAGATTGGAATTATAAGCAGCGATCACTTTGTTGGCCTTCCGATTCCGGCCGCAGCAGGTATGTCGGCAACAACTGTTTTGTTTTGTCACAAATTGGGCATGGCGGGGAAAATAAATCCCATATTCATTATGGTTTTGCTTTATCTTCTTTCATTTTTGATGGTAAGTACTATAAAATACAACAGTTTTAAAAAACCGGAACTGTTTAGAAAAATGAATTTCAATGTTCTGGTTGCGGTTATACTAATATTGATATTTATTGCCGCCCAACCATCCATTGCTCTGTTTCTGTTAGGGCTTACTTATATTATTTCAGGTCCTTTCACTACACTTAGAAATCATAGAAGAATAAAACAGGAAATACTCGGAACAGATGAATTAGACGAGCAAAGATCAAGTCACATTTAACTTGATAGTAT
>JAFDBA010000069.1 GCA_019313505.1 Deltaproteobacteria bacterium | reverse complement strand
GCCGTCTCCCTTCCCTGAATCTTTGACGGTGAAAATAAAAGCGCCGCCATCGGTTACACTGCCTCCTCGGGCATTCCAGTACTTGTCAGCTATTGGGCAAAAGCGGTTGTCTTCAGCGGCGAGGTTCTGTAAAGTGGCGTCAATGGCCTGCTTTTCCGAGCACACCAGGCCGATCTGAACTTCCCCTTCCTGCAGAGCAAATACCTGGGGTCGCAACATGGAGGTGTCGGTAATACCGAGAAGCTGAAAATAATTTTTATAAGGGTTGTTCCGTGCAATAATAAAAAACCAGGGGTGGGCCGACTGAATATAACGGTAAATATGCTGTTTTTCAGATGACAATAGATCGAAATCATATTCCGAAGTCGGTGCCAGAGCTTCGATGATGTATTCCATTGGATATTCAAAGGTTCGATTGAACAGGTCCAGCAGGAGAACAGAAACTTCGGTATCTGTTAAAAACTGCGGGAAAATGTTGTGCTGTTTTAAGTATTCACTTACCACATGATAGTTGGCAAAATCGCCGTTATGGACCAGTGCTTCATCCAATCCTATAAAGGGGTGCGCGCCGCCGGGATGCCAGACCCTTCCTTTGGTGGGATAGCGCTGGTGGGCAATCCATCCGTGGGCTTTGAAATCCTCCATACAGTAATATTGGGTGGCTTGTTCGGCATAGCCGACGATTTTCAGAATCATGATATTACGGCCGTGGGAAAGAACAAAGGCCTGCTTTTCGCCAAGGGAAGCGTAAAACTTTTGGTTTAAACGGAAGGAGTTTTGATAGATAAATTCATCTTCAGCTCTACCTGGTTTCAAATCATGAAGCTTATTCTCCTCAGTAAAACGATCCAGCACATCTTGTTTAACTCTGACAAAATAACGCCATACATCCGGAGGCTTGACTTCTAATCCTTCTATGTCTCGGTAATCGTCAAGGCAGGGAATACGTTCGGCTTTATGAACTTCAAGAAATGGGGTAATGGCGGATTCTTCCACGTCCGGTCGGGATTTTGGATCAAGCAGAGCAACCTGAAGCAGATAATGGGTGTCCAGAACTTCCTGGGTTACCCCCAGATCTTGGGCGGACACCGCCGCCCTTGCCGTTTCCGCGATTATGCATCTGAACCGATGGCTCATAAATATGACGGCCACGAACGGGGATGGATGAAATAAAACCGGTAACACCGCATCCGCCTTCTTCTGCGGATTTTTTAAGGGGTATATTGCTGTGAGGCAGTCGGCCCCGAGATTCCAGTATATTTTTAATTGTTGAGTCAATTCCGTGAAACATTTTTAATACCTTTTTTCATAAAATCGAGAGAATTCCTTAAATTTAAAATCTTCAATCAAAAATCATCAATTAATGTGAAAGAGAAATTATAAAGTCCATTTATTGACGCAAAATACGCAACACTCATATTATAAGCTCTGCTTGAGGTGCCGGTTGATATTTTGATCTTTCTTCTTCATCCAAATAATCGAGGTGTACCAGCAGGTCGGATCGGCCCACCAGTTCTTTAATGCTCTTTAAACCGTATTGTCTTAAAATTTCACACCACTGTTTTCGCCAGGCCATGTACATGTTGACGATTCTCTGGGTGGCCCATTGCTCGGTAATTATTTTTCCAAGTTCATGATCTGTTGTTGCGATGCCCCGGGCACAGCCGCGACCACTTTCACAATGTCCACAACGGACACATTCCAGGGCAACCAGTTCCGCGGTTCCGATAACAACTCCATCAGCTCCAAGGGCGATAGCTTTGGCTACATCCATTGCATTGCGAATGCCGCCGCTGGCAATCAGACAGACTTTATCTCTGACACCTTCCTCCTTCAGGAAATTATGGACCTTGGGTATGGCATACTCAATGGGCATGGCAATGTTCTTTTTTGCAATATCCGGTGCAGCACCGGTTCCGCCGTAACTGCCGTCCAGGTGGACAACATGGGCTCCGGCATAATAACTGCCGACTGCAACCATATCCACGTCCGTGGGTGTGGAGACTTTTACTGAAACCAGCGCTTTTGGGTTGATCTCTTTGACCCAGTCCACATGTTTTTTGTGATCTTCCACAGAATAGACGCTGTGAAACGGAAACGGAGAAAAGAGGGCATTTCCCACCACCGTCTCCCGCATGGCTGCAACTTCGGGGGTCACCTTATCACCCAGCAAGTGACCGCCTAATCCGGGTTTGGCGCCCTGGGCATATTTGAATTCCACCATGGGCGCACGCAAAATGGTTTCTTCTCTAACCCCGAATAAACCGGTTGCAATCTGGGTGATGACATGATCGGCATAGGGGATTAATTCATCAGGATAACCCCCTTCTCCGGTACAGGTCAATGTATTCAGAAGCGTGGCCGCCTGGGCCCTGCTGGTCATAACCGATAACGCGGTGGAACCGTAAGACATGCCGCCGCCATAACACGGAATAGCGTTTATCCGAACAGGGCGGCCGTCACCCCGTTTATTAAGGTTAACAGAGGTATCCATATCCGTATCGGTTAAGTTCAGATAATCATCAGGGTCCGGTATTTTAAACCTGATTTTATCAAAACCGCCGCCGGAGTTGCCCAGACTGTATTCAAGGTCCACCACGGGCAAATTTCCGGTTTCCGCCATTTCCCAGTGTCCGATGAGCATCTCCGCGGTCCAGCGATAATCGCCCAGGGTATCTAAAATCGGATTTCGACGAAGTGTCAGGGCCTGTTCCGGACAGCGATCTATACAGAAAAAATCATTTTCTTTGCACTTAAAACCGATACATTTGTAATCCAGGGGACGGAGGGGTTTGGCATAGTCGTCATATCTCGGATGTACACCATAAGGACAAAGCTCCGCGCACAGTCCGCACGAGACACATCGCGCGTTTCGCCTAATGGTATATTTGCTGATAGGGTTACGAAACCGGTCCGGTGTTTTGACAGTTTTAGGGAATTGAAAGTGAATATTGTTTTTTTTCATGGGTTATTTTAATCCTGCTATTTTTCTTTTTCCGAATATGGGACCGAAACTTTCCATTTCCAGATCCTCAAACCACATGGAACGGCCAACCTCACCTCTGAGTCTTCTGGCCTCCCGGATTCCCATGGCACCCATCACTTCGATGAGCTGGTTGTGCCATGCACCCATCAGATTAATCATTCTCTGGCTGCCCCATTCCGAATCGAACTTGCCGTCTATTTTTGCAGGACAGGAGAGGCCGTTTCGACATCTGTGGCATACCCGGCACTCCAGGGCAATCAACAGAGGAATGTCAACGATAACACCATCGGCCCCACAGATAATCGCTTTAGCCATGTGCTCGGCCATGGCAATTCCACCGGAAAATACGAGATTGATCTTTTGTCTGATAAAATTATTTACCAGATTCAGGTGAACCTCACGAATCATTTCTTTTAAAAACCTGGGATGTTCAGCGTTCAACTCGTTGCCGTTTTCGTCCGCATAAAAAAGAAGGGTGTCCACATCGAAATGTGTCAGTTCAACCGCGCGGGATGCAGCATTTTTGTCCAAAGGAATGCCGATGATAAGAACAAGGTCGTATTTTATGTCCCGAACTTTACGAACGGTTTCCTGGATATTCGAATCAAAGGCCAGTTCAACCGCACGACTTTTTAAAATAAGATCTTCATGATCCATGATATTATCGCCGTTCAGGCGGGGAACCAGGTTTCGGGCGTAGGGGAGCAGCGCGTCTGAATAGTCTTCAGGTCGGAGCAACAATAAGGTATCCAGACCCTGTGCCGCTTTTGCCGATGATTCAATAATATGTTTGTTGGATAAAAAGGCATCCGGCAACCGCAGCATCAACGGTATCGGATTTTCTAAAATAGGAGGGACATCCGAAACCAAAGACATGTCTTCCCCAAATTTCAAAGGTGATACCCTGCGGGAGAGTTCAAAACAGGTATTGATATACTCCCGGCCGTGTATGCCGTCCCTTGTGGGGCGAACGATTTCTGACATGTCGGTCCACATGGAATCGAAACCTGCGGCCACGAAAGGGCCCCGATAACCAGCCCCCGAAACCGGAACTTTTCCCGTATGGGCTTGATACCAGAGCTTGTAGATAATTTCCGGCTTCCAATAATCGTCTCCCAGTGTGCGATATTCGGGATTTACCACCCGGGAAAAAATACCTTTTGTGCATTCCTGGACACACCGGAAACAACTGTGGCAGGCATATAGGTATTCAGGCTCGTTCATGGTGCTCAAGTGCATATAATTTTCTTTGAAAATTCCGTAGATGCACTTTTTCTTGACACATTCCCGACAGCTTCCGGCACAGTCTTCCCGAAACTCGATGATAGCATACTTGCCGATTGTATTGTGCCTTGGCTCTGCTGTTTTTATTGGAATATGATACTTCTTGGGCATAAAAACTCCGTTTTTCAATTTTCAATTGTGGATTGAATATTGATTCTTAAAAAAACTCTAAAGTTCTCAATAATCAATCTTCAATCTTAAATCATCAATCGCTATGGTCTTGGCAGAAGTCCGGCCTCCTCGACGATTTCACCAACGATCTCCTCCCATTCAATGGCCATGATATGAATGCCGTGAACCCCTTTTATTTCACGAAGTTGGGCAATGGTTTCCTGGCATATTTTAAGGCCCTCTTTCACAGCTTCTTCTTTGGGGACCCCGGCTATCCGTTTGATTAGAGATTCCGGAACATCCATGCCGGCCACCTTGTTATTCATAAATTTTGCCATACCGGCGGATTTCAAGGGAGTTACGCCGCCAAGGATATGAACCTTTTCAGTCAGGCCTTCTTCCCTGGCCATTTTTATCCACTCCTTGAAGCGGTCTATATTGTAAATGCACTGGGTTTGAATGAAATCAGCACCCGCATCGATCTTTTTGGCCAGACGAATCACGCGGTATTCAAAAGGGTCGGCAAAGGGATTGGCGGCGGCACCGATGAACATCGCCGGCGGGCCCTTCAGTTCGAATCCACTCATGTCTTTCCCTTGTTCCCGCATGGTTTGAACGGTCCGGATAAGATTCATGGAATCGATATCAAAAACATTTAATGCATCCGGCTGGCTGCCGAAGCTCTGGTGGTCTCCGGAAAGACAAAGAATATTTGTAATGCCCAGAGAATAGGCGCCCATGATATCCGATTGCAGTGCAATCCGGTTCCGGTCCCGGGTGACCATTTGCATCACCGGCTCCAGCCCCATTTGAAGAAGATGGGTACAAGCGGCTATGCTGGACATCCTCACGATGGCAGTCTGATTGTCTGTGACGTTAACGGCATCCACATACCCTTTGAGCAATTCGCCTTTTTTACGGACAATCTCGGAATTTGCTCCCCGTGGAGGACCGCATTCAGCCGTAACGGCAAACTCTCCTTTTGATAAAATTTCCTGTAATTTGCCTGAAGCTTTCATGTTCATATAATATGATCCTCTCTTACTAATTTTCTTGGGCCGCCTGAAAGGCCGGTTTGCCAATTCTTCGGGGGTACATAGGCCCTTAAATTGTCCATTTGGCCCAATATCTTAAGCCGCTCTATAATTAATTGCCAGGCGCAATCGGTTTCGGGATTGACTTCGCATTTGCCGTTTTGAGATCCGCCGCAAGGGCCGTTTAAAAGTTTTTTGGCGCAGCGAGTGAAAGGGCAGATTCCCCCAAATATGGCAAGCATACAATCACCGCATCCTGAACACTCCTCGGTAAATACGCCTTGCTTTTCCAGAACACCGATGAAGGTGGTATTAACCCCCGGCAGAATCGGAATTTTAACGAACCGTCTGGCAAGTGCCTGAACACCGGCGCCGCAGGCCAGGGATAATACGCCCTCATTTCGGGAGATGGCCGGTGCCCCCTCCCGGATAAATTCGTCTTCACATTGGCGTTCTACGGTAAATTCTTCGATTTCAATCTCTTTACCGTCCTTTTTACAGGCCAGCCGCAAAGCGGATGCAAGCACCGCAACTTCGTCTTCTCCACCGGCAAAACAGGTTTTGACACATGTACCGCATCCTAAAATAAGAATTTTTTTATAGGGTGCGATGATCTCCTTAATCTCAGATATGGGTTTTTGTTCTCCTACGATCATTGGCAGACTCCATTCATGAGTTTTTTGATTAATGAGGATTTTCGCTCAAGATCAAGGCATGCAAAAAAAATAACCACAGGCATATATTTTATATTCCGAGGATTATTTTTTGAGCATAACGCAGAGATTGTGCGAAAAGATCATTAATCAACAGACTTTATTTATACGGCCGGATTGGGACCCAACTCGGCCAGATTTTTCAGTACATCATTTATTATTTGTGCCGCTGCTGCTTTATCACCGGCAGCCATGTTGCCCAGAGCCAAGCGTCGTCTGTCAAGTCCAATTTCGTCCAGAAGATTTTGGACCCATGCCACGCGTTTTTTTGCCCGTATGTTGCCTTCAACATAACGGCACTGGCTTTCGGGACATACCAATACCACCACCCCGTCGGCCCCGGCTTCAAAGGCCTTGAGCAAAAAAACATCCTTGACCATACTGGAGCAGGCCATCTTGACGGTTTGCATCTCACAATTGTCCATATCGGTTAAAGACAGCTCAGCAGCTTCGTCAAATGCGTTTATACAATGGAACAGCGTTATTTTGGGTTTAAAATTTTCGGTCATGTTCTTAATGTTTACCTTCTTACAAAATTAAGTCAGAAATATTGTTATCCTCATAACTTTCGGTATTCATTGATACCATATAACGAGAAGACTTCATAAGCAGTATAAAAAAAAAGACGTCTGCATCCAACCTGTAATGGATAAAAGACGTCTTTGTCTTTCCAGAGCCTCCGATAGGCGTTGCACAACTTTGTATAACGTCAGGGCCAATTGATGAATTGAAATTTATATATAGTGCATTTTCTTATGTCAATAGCTATTTCTTTTTTTGAGCTTCATTGGATGCATTTATTTTTTGTTGAGGCAAAACAAAGACATTTAGACCATAAAATTATTAGTTTCACTTAATGGTTGAATTTTTTATTAAGAACAACTATAGCGAGGAACAAAATATTTTAGCGCATTTTGTGTTAAGTTGATGCGCGTGACGTGAAATGCATTATCTTATGCAAGTTCAATTACAAGAGACCTCTGCAAAATGTTTATTTTTGCCTGCCCAGTTAAATCCGTATTTCATATTTAACCGGGGTTCAAGTTCAAGGAAGGCGATAATTTTAACCACAGGAATACATTGAGTATTTTGAGGATTGAAATTTGAGTCTGACACAGAAATTGGGCAAATAGGAGCGTTTTGCAGAGGTCTCTACAAGAGGGGGCTCTCATGGGAGGCTTATTCGGGGTTGTTTCAAAAAACGATTGTGTCAACGATCTATTTTATGGAACAGATTATCATTCTCATCTTGGAACAAAACGGGGAGGGCTGGCCACAAAAAATTCTAAAGGCTTTTCTCGTTCCATTCATAATATTGAAAACAATTATTTTAGGTCCAAATTTGAATCGGATCTTCCCAAGCTGCGCGGCAACCAAGGGATCGGAGTTATCAGCGATTATGATGCCCAGCCGCTGATTTTCGGCTCTCATCTGGGAAGATTCGGTATTGTCACTGTTGGGAAGATAAATAATATCGACGAGCTTGTTAAAAAAGCCTTTCGAAAAAAAATCCATTTTTATGAAACAAGTGGTGGGGATTTAAGCCCCACCGAAATCGCAGCAACGCTCATCTGTGATGAAGATTCTTTCGAAGAAGGTATTCAGAACGCCCAGGACAAGATTAAAGGTTCGTGTTCCATGCTTCTGCTCACGGAAAAAGGCATTTATGCTGCCCGGGACAAACTGGGAAGAACACCGATTATTATCGGCAAAAGGCATGATTCCTGTGCCGCTACTTCGGAGACATGTGCATTTCCAAACTTGGGTTTTGAAGTGGACCGATACCTGGGGCCGGGTGAAATTGTTTTTATGACGGCGGATGGATATGAACAGAAAAAGAAACCCGAAGAAAAGATGCAGATTTGTGCATTTCTCTGGGTCTACTATGGATATCCGGCTTCGAGTTACGAGGGGATTAATGTGGAAGCCGTACGATACCGATGCGGTTCGGCATTGGGCAAAAATGATGATGTTGAAGTCGATTTTGTTTCAGGAATTCCGGATTCCGGAACCGGCCATGCCCTTGGTTATGCCAATGAGAAGAAGATGCCTTATATAAGACCTTTCGTAAAATATACGCCTACATGGCCAAGAAGTTTTATGCCCCAGGAGCAAAGTATCAGAGATTTAGTAGCGAAAATGAAACTTATCCCCATAAAGAAGCTGATCGAAGGAAATAGAATTCTTTTTTGTGAAGACTCCATTGTCCGGGGGACGCAGCTTCAGGACAATATCCAAGTATTATATGATTTTGGTGCAGTGGAGGTGCATATGCGGCCGGCCTGTCCGACGTTGATTTATCCGTGCGAGTTTCTTAATTTTTCCACATCGCGATCCACGCTCAATCTTGCCGGACGAAAAGCGATAAAAGAGCTTGAAGGCACAGAGGATATCAAGCTGCACGAATACGCAGCCTCGAATTCGGAAAAGAATATGGCAATGGTGGATCAAATTCGTAAACGGCTACGACTGACATCCTTAAAATATCAACAGCTTGAACATCTTGTGACCGCCATCGGTCTGCCCAAGGAAAAGTTGTGTACCCACTGTTGGGATGGAAGCAGTTATTTCTAATATTGTTCGATAATCCATTAACGTGAAAAAATCTGAAAGGAATTGTGATGGGCAAACGTGAAGACATTAATAGTGTTTTAATCATTGGATCAGGACCTATTATTATCGGGCAGGCGTGTGAGTTCGATTATTCCGGCACCCAGGCCTGTAAGGCATTGCGGAGTCTCGGTTACAAGATCATATTGGTAAACTCCAATCCGGCTACGATCATGACCGATCCTGGAATGGCGGATGTCACCTATATCGAACCCCTCAATATTGATACGTTGACTAATGTTATTGATGCAGAGCGACCGGACGCTCTCCTTCCGAACTTGGGAGGTCAATCCGGCTTGAACCTTTCTTCAGAGCTTCACAAAGCGGGCATCCTGGATAAGTATGGTGTTCAGGTTATCGGCGTAAACGTTGATGCCATTGAACGCGGAGAAGATCGCACGGCTTTCAAGGAGACCATGAATCGCCTTGGCATTGACATGCCCAAAAGCCAGACGGTCAACAACGTGAAAGACGCAGAAAAGGTCGCGGAAAAACTTGGCTACCCTGTGGTCATTCGTCCGGCATACTGCATGGGCGGTACGGGGGGAGGATTGGTTTATAATGTCGAGGAACTCCGTACGGTGACAGCCCGGGGTCTTTCAGCCAGTATTGTCAACCAGGTCCTCGTTGAAGAATCTGTGTTGGGCTGGGAAGAACTTGAGCTGGAGGTTGTCCGGGACGCCAAGAACCAGATGATTACGGTCTGTTTCATTGAAAATGTTGATGCTATGGGCGTGCACACCGGAGATTCCTTCTGCACGGCACCCATGCTGACCATCGCGCCTGAACTTCAGGAGAAACTCCAGAAATATTCTTACGACATCGTGGAAGCCATCGAAGTTATCGGCGGGACAAACGTCCAGTTCGCCCATGATCCCAAAACGGGAAAGGTTGTCGTCATTGAGATTAATCCTAGAACTTCGCGTTCGTCGGCATTGGCGTCCAAGGCTACGGGGTTCCCAATTGCTTTGGTATCTTCGCTTCTGGCTGGTGGAATGACCATGGATGAAATTCCGTACTGGCGGGATGGAACCCTTGAAAAATATACGCCGTCCGGTGACTATGTGGTTGTCAAATTTGCCCGCTGGGCTTTTGAAAAATTTGAAGGCGTCGAAGACAAACTCGGTACACAAATGCGGGCCGTTGGGGAAGTCATGAGCCTCGGCAAGAACTATAAGGAGGCCTTTCAAAAGTCCATACGCTCCCTGGAAATCGATCGTTACGGTCTCGGTTTTGCCTTGGATTTCAATAAAAAATCCCTGGATGAATTGCTCAATATGCTGAATATTCCCACCAGCGAAAGACAATTTATGATGTACGAGGCCCTGCGGAAAGGTGCTGACGTTCAAACACTTTACAAAATAACCCATATCAAGCCCTGGTTTATCGAGCAGATGAAGGAACTGGTTGAGCTTGAAGAAAAAATTCTTGAATATAAGGGACAGACGCTTCCCGATGATCTTCTTATCCAGGCAAAAAAAGACGGTTTTGCCGATAAATATCTTGCCAAGCTCCTCGATACTCCTGAAAAAGACATCAGAACAAGACGTATTTCCTTGGATATAGTGGAAGCCTGGGAGCCGGTTCCGGTGAGCGGGGTAGAAAACGCTGCATATTATTATTCAACCTATAATGCACCGGATAAGGTAGCGGTGAGCGATCGTAAGAAAATCATGGTCCTTGGCGGCGGCCCCAACCGGATCGGGCAAGGCATTGAATTTGACTATTGCTGTGTCCATGCCGCCTTTGCCATTCGAGAAGAAGGGTATGAATCCATAATGGTCAACTGCAATCCTGAAACGGTTTCCACAGATTACGACACCTCGGACAAACTGTACTTTGAGCCGTTGACCGTCGAGGATGTTCTGAGCATTTATGAAAAGGAGAAACCAGAGGGCGTGATTGTACAGTTCGGCGGGCAAACGCCGCTGAACATCGCCAATGAACTGGCTGAAGCGGGGGTGAATATTCTGGGAACCTCACCGGAAACCATCGATCTGGCCGAGGATCGGGACCGGTTTCGCAAATTGATGCGCAAACTGGGAATCCCCCAACCGAAATCCGGTATGGCCGGCAACCTGGAAGAGGCCCTTGAAATCGCAAAACAGATCGGATACCCGCTGATGGTTCGTCCATCTTATGTATTAGGTGGGCGTGCCATGGAAATCATACTGGATGAAGCAATGCTGTTGCATTACGTGGCCGCGGCCGTTGAAGTATCGCCGGAACGGCCCATTTTAATCGATAAATTTCTGGAAAATGCCATCGAGGCCGAGGCGGATGCAATTGCAGACGGTACCGATGCATTCGTGCCCGCCGTAATGGAGCATATCGAACTGGCCGGAGTACATTCCGGAGATTCTGCCTGCGTGATTCCGCCCATCAGTATTGCACAAAAACACATCAAGACGATAAACGAGTATACCCGCAAAATAGCCATAGAACTCAACGTGGTCGGCCTGATGAACATTCAGTATGCCATTGTCGATGACACCGTATATATTCTGGAAGCGAATCCGAGGGCTTCACGGACGGTACCGATTGTTTCAAAGGTTTGCAATATATCAATGGCCCGGCTTGCAACCAAAATCATGCTTGGAAAAAAATTATCCGACCTTGGGATCGAGCAACGACCAATTCCTCATTTCGGAGTTAAAGAGGCGGTTTTTCCGTTCAACATGTTGCCTGAAGTCGATCCGCTTTTGGGGCCGGAAATGCGGTCAACCGGTGAAGTGTTAGGACTTTCGCATTCTTTTGGTATGGCGTTTTATAAAGCCCAGGAGGCGAC
>JAFDBA010000068.1 GCA_019313505.1 Deltaproteobacteria bacterium | reverse complement strand
TTTCAACTTTCTCCCTGTATTTTTTTAACACATACCGCTTTGGAAACGCTTTATTTGATAAATAACCGAGCACACTATCTATAAAAAAATCATATACTTCTTCAAATACGGCTTGTTTTTCGCTTTCACCCACAAAAATTCGTTCTCTTTTTAGTTCGAACAACACTTTTTCTCCGAGCACCTTTTTGATTTCATCCACGCTTTCCATGGATTTGCCTCCGTCATTGATCGATACTTCAGCAACCGGTATATCCATTCGAATAATCAATGATATCAACCATCTGTCCCCAGCTAACTTTCTTGAATTATCATAGAATTTTAAATGCATACCGTTTTTTAGATCCATGGTTTTTATTAATTTCTCTTTCATACAAAATCCTTGTTTTTTTCACGTTAAATGTTCCCACGGTGAGTTCAGAAACTCAGACGCGAGCCAAACATATTTTTGAGAATCACTGTACTACGAAATCCTTTATCAATTCCTGATTTTTTTTGCACTAATTTTGTTTAAATTTTTATATTTGCCAAGCAACAATTTTTCTTGCTATGATAAATTACCAGAAAAATCTTGTTGTTAAAACCTTTAAAAAAATGCCGGGGAAAATCAGATGAAATATTTACCGATTGATAACAGACTCTTTGTTGATAACAGAAAAAGATTTGCTGCTAAACTCAAACCCAATTCCATTGCTGTATTGAATTCCAATGACGTTATGCCCACCAGCGCAGACGGCACAAGATCCTTTATTCAAAACACGGATATTTTTTATTTGAGCGGGATCGATCAGGAAGAGAGCATTTTGGTGATTTTCCCGGATGCCGGAGAAGAAAAGCACAAAGAGATCCTGTTTGTTAAAGAAATCAATGAAAAAATTACAATATGGGAAGGGCGCAAATGCTCCAAAGAAGAAGCCACGGCTGTATCCGGGGTCAAAACCGTTTACTGGACCGGAGAATTCGAAAAAGTTTTCAGACCACTGGTTTTTAAGGCTGACCGGATTTACTTGAACGCAAACGAGCACCTGCGGGGGGATGTTACCGTGGAGACAAGAGATGCCCGTTTTATAAAACAATGCAAAAAATTATATCCACTTCATAAATACGAAAGACTGGCTCTGATTATGCATGATCTTCGGCCCGTCAAATCCGATATTGAAGTAGAGCTGATCAAACAAGCTTGCAAGATTACGGAAAATACATTTCGCAGGTTGCTCGGCTTTATACGTCCTGGTGTGTGGGAATTCGAAATCGAGGCTGAAATTTATCATGAATTTTTAGCAAATCGATCCAGGGGGCCGGCCTATGCGCCGATTATTGCTTCAGGTCCTAACACCTGCATTCTGCATTATGTTCAAAACAACCGGCGGTGCAAAGATGGAGATCTTTTGCTAATGGATTTCGGTGCGGAATATGCTAACTATACATCAGACGTAACGCGTACGGTACCGGTAAACGGTAAATTCACCCAGCGGCAAAAAGAGGTTTACCATGCGGTGTTGCGTGTCCAAAAGGCAGCCGTTCAAATGCTCAAACCGGGGAATACCCTTGAAGAATATCATAAAGAGGTCGGCCATATTATGGAAAATGAGTTGATCGGTCTGGGAGTGCTCGATTCCGAAAAGGTAAAAACCCAAAACCAGGATTCTCCTCTCTATAAAAAATATTTCATGCACGGCGCATCGCATCATCTGGGGTTGGACGTTCATGATTTAGGCAATAAATACCGGAAATTTGAAGAGGGCATGGTGTTTACCTGTGAGCCGGGTATTTACATCAAGGAAGAGAGTATCGGCATTCGACTTGAAAACGATATTCTGTTGTCCAAGGATGGCAATGTCGATCTTACTGAAAACATTGCCATTGAAACAGAAGAGATTGAAGATTTGATGGCTTCGTAAAAGGTTAACCTCACGGAAGTTTTATATTGTGACCGATTTACTCATATTGTTTCGTTTTATTTTGCTGGCAATCAGGCGAGGAGCTTCGTTTCGGCCGCGAAGAATCTGGCAACAGGGGTTGGTGATCTAAAGAAGGTGCTCACCAACGTTAAAGCACGTGGTACCTGGGGAGAAGTCCAACTGGGAGCACTTTTAGAGCAAATTTTAACCCCGGACCAATATGACAAAAACGTACGTACCAGGATAGATTCTCAGGAAAGTGTTGAGTACGCCATTCGACTGCCCGGCCAAGACGATGACCCTGAATCTTGCGTCTGGCTGCCGATTGACTCAAAGTTTCCTCAAGAAGACTATCTGAGGCTTGTAGATGCCGCCGATACTGCTGACGTGGATGCTGTGCAAAAAGCTACTGCAGCACTCATCCGCTCGGTTCACAATTCTGCGAAAGAAATCCGGGACAAGTATCTCAACCCCCCGGGCACCACAGACTTTGCAATTATGTTTCTGCCAACGGAGGGTCTCTATGCCGAAGTTCTTCGCCAACCGGGCCAAGTTGAAAAGATTCAGCAGGATTACCGCATTATTGTCGCCGGGCCAACCACGCTTTCGGCAATCCTGAGTAGTTTACGCATAGGCTTTCGTACATTGGCCATTGAGAAGCGGTCGAGTGAAGTCTGGAAAGTCCTTTCAGCAGTCAAGACAGAATTTGGGAAATTCGGCGATGTTCTGGCAAAGGTTCAAAGACAGTTGAATACTGCCTCTAACACCATAGAACAGACCGGAGTAAGAACTCGATCAATGGAACGTAAACTGCGCGCTGTGGAGGAGCTGCCTTCAGAAGAAACGGCGGAGATTTTGGAATTATCTGATTCCGGGATAGAATAGTATCTTAATTATATTTTTTGTGCATTTTGTGGCAAAAAAAGTTTGATCACACCACGAAGTACACGAAGAGCACGAAGGTTATATATTTTATTATTCTTTTCCTTCGTGATCTTCGTGGTAAAAATGAAACCGACTTTTTTTGGTTCTTTACAAGCCGTAGGCCAGACTGTCCGCCTCACTCCCCTTGGCAGGAGGGCGGGCTTGGTCGGGTTGGGATATTGATAAAATTCTGATCGACGATCAACCAGCTAAAGATTTATGAATTAAGATTATTAAAGGTACAATAATACTTACAATAAACAACAATCCTTCATATGAAGTCCAGGCTTCAAATGGAGTCTTCCCTTTTCCACGTGCGTTGACATACTTAGATAAAAAACCTAATCCCATCACCAGCCAGAGTGTCAACACAGCAACCACTATTGTAGGTGTGTTCATATCTCACATTGTCCTGTATTTCTAAAATTCGTATAAGTGTTCTTGATGAACTCGTAAAAAGTCAAAATCCGACGGCAAAGTAATAAGCTCCAAATTCAAGGCGCGAAAATCCTGAGGAACGAAGCGTATGTATAATACGCTGCAGTAAAGGGGGATGCAGCGCAACGCAGAAGTTGGACTTTTTACGAAGCCGTCATTCTTAAATCAAATATACTATGAAATAGAAAGATATTCAAGAGCTTTATGTGCCGGCTTTTTAGGTTTAAAATTACACAGAAAGACTCTTTTTGATAGTAGCCTGGCATGATGACCGTTCAAAAAAGATTACTCCATGTTGAAATTTGTCCGGAAACAATATAATCTGAATCAAAGGAGACGGTCTCATAAAAAAGATAATTACGACCGCCTTTATTTGCCTGATAAGAAAAAAGGTAAAGAATGATATCAGTAGATACATATCTTCCACATCTTTTTCGGGTGCCGCCTGAAAAACAGAGCGATGAAATGCTTAACAGCTTTATTGAGGATGAAACCCAGGATAAAGTGTCGGACCAGGAAGAATACATCTTTTGTCGCCAGTGTCATAACGTGATAACGAGTCCGGCTGAACGCATAGAAGTTCAGGGATCTTACAGGCATACCTTTGCCAACCCCCACGGAGTTGTTTTTGAAATAGGGTGTTTTAGAGCAGTTAAGGGATGCGGCCATGCGGGTCCGGCCTCGACGGAATTTAGCTGGTTTTCAGGTTTTAGCTGGAGAATTGCCGTTTGTATCCAGTGTCTTACGCATCTGGGATGGCTTTTTACATCGCCGGATAAGGGGAGTTTTCACGGGCTGATCCTGGATCGTCTTATAACCCAATAATTTAATCATGAGAGGTGAAAATGATCGGCGCAATAGCCGGAGATGTTATAGGGTCAATTTTTGAGCACTATGCCATAAAGTCGACTCAATTTCCTCTATTCAGTCCCTATTCGAGATTCACCGACGATACTGTTTTGACTGTTGCCATTGCCGACTCAATTTTACGAAAGGTTGATTACGCAGCCTCTCTTAAAACGTTTGGACAAAAATACCCTAACGCCGGTTACGGCGGTTCTTTTTTCAGATGGATTTACGCTGGGGACAGCGAGCCTTATAATAGCTGGGGAAACGGTTCCGCTATGAGAGTAAGCCCAGTCGGTTTTGCCTTTAACTCGGTGAAAGATGTATTACACGAAGCCAGGGAAAGCGCAAAAGTAACCCATAACCATCCCGAAGGGATAAAAGGCGCCCAGGCAACAGCACTGGCGGTGCTCCTGGCCCGTTCCGGTAAAAGTAAAGCAACCATCAAGCAGGAAATAAGCGACCGATTTGCTTACAATCTCAATCGAACCCTGGACGAAATAAGGCCTGATTATGGTTTTAACGTATCCTGTCAGGGCTCTGTGCCCGAAGCGATTATTGCCTTTCTGGAAGCAAAAAATTTCGAAGATGCAATCCGCAATGCTATATCTCTTGGGGGGGACAGCGATACCATAGCATGTATTGCAGGAGGGATTGCCCAGGCTTATTATCAAGACATTCCCAGTAAAATTGTATCAAATGTCAGGAAAAGATTGCCTGAAGAGTTTTTATTCATCATCGATGAATTTAATACAAAATATGGTTAACCCGCATTTCTTATGAAAAATGCCGAGACCTTTAAAAAAATCCCGGCATTTTTTTTTACACGTTGGGTCAAACCCTGTTCATTTAATTCAGGGCCCCGTTTATGATATTAACGGCTTCGTCGATACTTAAGTTCTCGGTATTGATTATAAGATCGTAATTAAAGATGTCCGCGATATCGGCATTAAAATATTTCTTTATGAACGCTTTGCGATCCGATTCTGTTTTTATGACCCTTTGTTTTGCTTCTTCAACAGTAATGTCGAGTTCTTTAGATACATTTCGGATTCTTTCCTCCATTGGCGCTATCACTCGAATGCTGAGCCTTTTGTCAGGAGGTAGAACAAAATTGGACCCCCTTCCTATTATAATAGCCCGGCCGTGTTTGCCGATGGTACCGATAATCTTCATAAGATGCTGGAGATACCGATCCGGCCATAGATGTCGTCTGTCTACAAGGGATGATATCCACTCGTCGAGTACGGAAACACCTTTTTCGTCCAACGTTTCAAGGAATTGAACACTTACACGGGCACTTTCAGCCATATTATGGAGGACTTCCTGGTGGAATAATTCGTATCCCAGTTTTTTGGCAAGACGCTCGGCCAAAATGTCTCCCCCACTTCCATGCTCTCTGGAAAAGGTTACGGTAGAGATACGTTCTTCCTCTTTTTTCTCTTCCGTACGCATAATCTGCCATCTTCGCACCTGCTCTTCTATAATCTGCTCGACAGAACGTGTTTTAGTTTTCATGTTCCCTCCTTTCATGGTTGGTTTATGGATGGGTAACAATTCATAAGAAAACACAGAGGATTCAAAAATCTTTTGGTCAACTTTAGAGACAAACAGATCGCGATGAAGCCAGAAACAGAAGAGCTTTCAGAGGTAAAGGAAACTCGGTCGAGTTGAAATCTCACTTCAATATGTGATTCAAAGGAGTTTTTCTTAATTTTAGGATATCGTCACAAGCGTGTCAAGAAAAGAAAACGACAGCATTATGATTTGGGATAGGATGCTTCTACTATGCAAAAAAACTCTGCATTATTTCTGTGAATCTTGATCCACGCCATGTAGAGGACGGTCTTGTTGCTTCAGATACGAGAATATCTTGACTCAAGAAAGGTAAAAAGTCAGATATCCGTGGGATAATTACTCTTACTACTGGAAAATTCAATACCGGATGGGTCTGGTCGAGTATTATGCAATCGGTATTGAGTAGTTTACATATTCTCTTAATTTCCTCAATCTCGTCAAAAATATCCTTAATTTTGGTGTTCCTGTAAGGGCCAATTTCTCCTTGCTCAAGAAATGAGATGTCTTTTGGAGAAATACAACATTTCATTAACAGGTAAAAATTGTTAGCCCGAGATCGATGGACAAGTGGTTTATCCAACTGAGGACGGGAAGCCAGTAGAGTTTCACGGCCTTGCATGCTTTCCGTAAAACACCTTGTCAGACCTTCGTCCATATTAAAAGATACGCCCGGTATCAGTATTCTATGTTCCAGGCGATCCGGAGACAAATTGTGGTTGATGAACAGGACGCCTATGCAGGGTAACAATCCATCAAAAGAAAGATCCTTGATTATTACATCAACATTCTTGCCGTGATAGAATTTAATCATATCCTTTATAACGGTATTGTCCACAGAATCCAGATCAATTGATGGAACTATTTTTTCAGGTTTAATGATTTGTATTTGGGCATAACGTTCAAATATTTCACATGAGGCCTGAACCATAGCCTCTTCCATGGTATTTCCTGCCGCTAACCCATTAGACGCGTGAATATATGTAACAAAATTGACCGGAACTTTTACTGACTCTTCACGATCTATTGAAAAACCGTCAACCCAATGTCTGGCCATTCTACTGTTTTTGATATGATCAACATCCTTATTTGTCAGATGACTTTCGTTTGCCAGCAGATCTTCTATTCTTAGAGTGCTTTCTCCCAATTCATCCTGGTGGGCATGTTCATATCCATCCATCCATTCGCAATTAAGAAACCTATTGGTTCCCCCATTGTAAAGGGCCGGAATGTTAAACCTCACACGTTCTTCAAAGACCGGATAGAACAGCCCTGCGCTGAAGCGTTCAGCCAGTTCCGCGTATGCACTGGCCTCTGCAAGCTCCGGGGTAATGCCTTTCCCATTACATACGATCCGAATTGAATCAATCCATATCCGTCCCCAATAAATATTGTCCGAAACTTGAAAAGGGGAGTATTCAACGTTGAGATCCAACCTCCGAAATCCGTCTTTGATTCTACTAATTGTGTTTGACGGTAGATCGCACTTGCCATAATCATTTCTGATGCAATTCTGAAATTTCATCTTTTATATCGCCTGTTCTCGGTATGCGTATATTGATTAAATATCGTAACTTCTCAATAAATTATAATTCCGCGTCGATTCAGAGAAAATTTGCAACTATCTAACATTCTTATATTATTTATTTTTATTGATTTTACTGTATAAACAATATAAAAAATATAGTCAAGAAAATCAATTTTTGTCACATTATAGGAGGTTCAAATTAAATCAAAGAAGATTCCGGTCTTTAACTGTGGGAAAGAATTGAAAAAGAGGGTGGATTGTTAGCCTTGTTTGATAAGTTGTGATTTACAAAACAAATCTTCAATGATATTGGATTTATGCCGATGCAAGCTTCAGGCACGAAATCTTCATGCTAAGTGTTTTGATTTTGCATTCAACTACCACCGTTTGACTGAGCTGTAACCCGGGATTCGAAGTGCTCAATCACAATGTAACTGTTATTGCCATGACAGCTCATGCAATGAAAGGTGATCGAGATAAATGTCACAAAGCCGGAATAGATGATTACCTTTCAAATTTGGCTCCCATCTTGTAACAAAGGAGAATAGATAATGGATGCAAAACTTATTAACCCGTTTATAAATGCAACCTTGAATGTTCTTGAAACAATGGCATTTGTTAAGGCCAAAGCAGAAAAACCATATCTTAAAAAAGATAATGTTGCTCAGGGAGATGTTTCAGGTGTTGTTGGTTTTACCGGCGATGCAAATGGAACTGTTTCCGTTACATTTGATGAATTATGTATTCTAAAAATCGTTTCCAACATGTTTGGAGAGGAAATGAAGGAACTAAATAGTGAAATAGCAGATGCTGTCGGTGAAATAACCAATATGATATCTGGTCAAGCCAGACAAGAAATCGAAAAAATGGGCAAACTATTTCACGGCGCCATTCCCACAGTGATTACCGGTAAAAACCACAAGCTCATATCCATGACCAAAGGTCCCAAAATTGCTATTCCTTTTAAAACCGATGCTGGAAGTTTTATAATAGAGGTATGTTTAGCCTGAATTATTTTTTACGCCACAACATCTTGTGTAAGTCCAATTTATTTTTTTTCATCACCGATGCTCGATACTTGCCTTACAGGTTGAATAATTAAAAGCTCAATTATTTGCGGTTTACAAAACAAATCATCAATGATATTAGTATAGTGAACGGTATTGGTTGAGGTGCGGAACCTTCACATTTTACTGAGACTGCCAGATCTTTATATTGTAGTTTTTGTTGAAATCTTGAATATTAAGAAATTTGCGATTAGGCACGCATATCATTATCAAATCCATTTTCCCTATCTATCGATTCATCACACCAACCAACACTAAAATATAGCATAACCATTTAAATTAATTATTATATTATTGACCTTGTCAGGACCTTTATATATTTAGGCATATTTTTTTAAATTTATTCCTTTTCCATGATTCGCATCTTATTTCTAATTGCGTTTTTTGCCTTTAACTTATTATTAAGATAAAAAGATCTGTAGCGTATTCTCTTCGTAAAAACGAAATATATAAGAGACTCTTCTGGTTGGAAGGACAAATGCAAATCTTATTTTTTTTAAAGTTTATGCTGTCTAATACTTTTTATCAATATTTTGTGATGTTATCTGTTCTGCTTTACTTTATTTATAAATATTTAGTCAAAGAAGAAGCTATAGAATTATATGCTTATGATAAGTCTTATTTTAATAGCTTAATTAAACATCCTTTCTTTGACCAGCCAAAGCTTTCCTATATATCCTTTTCTTTATTTTGTTTTTATTTAGCAGGATATGCTTTTTTTAATGTAATTTACTCAGAGTTTTCTAACCATTTTGATGAATTGATTCAATTTTATGTTATTTTTAAGGGTGATATTTGGGCGCCCAATATTTGGATTGGGGAAGGAAGATTTTTCCCGTTGGGAAATTTTTATTTTAACATTCTTCTTCCTGTCTTTAATAAAGCGTACATGTTGCATGCGATTGTTTTTTGTCAGACGCTTATTTTAGTTTTTATTTTGTATAAGCTATTTGACATTTTTAAAGTCTGGCAACGTTTATCTTTGATTGCCTTTATCCTGTTCATTCCCAACATCTTTCATATGCAATATTCTTTGATTTATCCTGATAGAGATATTATTTTTCTTTTTGCATTATTTGTTTTTTTTTCCAAGAGGTTTTTTGAGACGAGCCAATCTAAATACTTATGGTATGTTTTATTTGTTGCCAATATTTCTTTATACTTTAAAGAGGTTGCGTTCTCTTTATTTGGGGGCTTCTCTTTTATTAGGCTTCTGTATTTCTATCTCAATAAAGAATTTTCTTTGAAAGATGTTACCATAAAAAAATTATCCATTATTAAAAGATATCCGTTAGAGTTTGGGCTTTCCTTTTGTTCTCTGATGTACATCCTTTCTTATTTTTATTTTTTAAAGCCTTGGCTTTATGATCCAGGATATGTTTATGCTCATAAAAAAGATCTTTTATCTCTTTTAGAAATTGCTGTCACTGACGTTATTTTTGTTTCTTTTATTGTTATTTTTATTTTTAGAGCCGTTTATTTGATTAGAAATAAAAATAAATTTAACCCTTTTTGGGACAGCTTGGCTTTTGGCAACCTTTTATATTATTTGAGTTATATTTTTCTTGGATTACTTAATTCAGATTTATCCTATTATTCCCCTGCTGATTTCATTTCCGTTTTATATATTTTTCATTTTCTTATTTATCTTGATAAAATGAAACTAAAAGCTTTTTTCGCTGTATTAATTTTACTTGTATCTTTCTTTTTTGCTAATGCAAACGTGACAAGTTGGATACATACAAAGCAAAAAAGTATTTCCTGGGAAAAAACGGTGTTGTTTTTAAAAGATTACGTCAATAAGAATGGCAGTATAAATTTACACACTTTTTTTCCTTCCTGGTATTCCTCTGTAGGGATTGCTCACTACCTTTCTTATTATAAAGTAAATGTTTTGAAATATAATTCTAATGATTTAGGTGATAATCATATTAAATTATATAATAAAGATACGACTGATTATCCAGATGGTAAATGCTGGAATTGGGACGATCATTTATGTTTAAAATCAGAAAAAATTTATAAGGGTGATTTGGTATTAGTATCTCCTGAAGGAATACCTGGTAGTGAATTTCTATATAATGAATACAACAATAAATTAGATTATAAAAAATTGTTTGATAGTTTCAATGTGCTTCCTCCCCTGTTAAAATTTGATGATCCTCTATATAGAAATTACATTTTTGTTAAAATTAGTTAACTGCTTTTGCCGATACCGCTTTAAAATCTGAACAGCATAGCCATAATAAAAGCGCCTTCAAATTTCAGTGAGTTCGGTTTGAAACCATCAACTCTGATATTGGATAATTACAGCATTCCTTTGTGAAGAAAAATGTGTTATCTTAAGAGTAACCGCTATGGGAAATCTTTACAAACAAAACATAACTGATGCCCTCAAAATATTAAGAACTAGTATCCCTGCTGTCCAGGACAGGCTCAGGCTCGGTCGAAGTAAGGATGTTGCTACATGGACCAAGATGGTTGACAGCAAACTGCTTACCCGGCTTTCTTCTGATTTTCCCATTATGGGAACCATCTGCGGCGGGGGCTCTTCAGGGAAATCGAGTCTGTTTAACTCGATGGTAGGTAAACGTGTTTCGCCGGTTGGCGGCAGTGCAGGGCTTAACCGCCGCGTCCTTGTCTCCGCCCACCAGGAAATCTTCAACCGGCCAAAAATTCTTCCCGCTCTGTTTGAGCAGTTCGGATGTTTACCCGATCCCCTGAAAGACAAAAAGGATCTTACCATTCCGGGACACCCCCTCTATGTTCTAAGCGACGACGTTCCTCAGAATCTGGTACTGATGGACACACCGGATTTTGATACAGGCGCCAAAGGCACTTACGTTAACCGGGATATTGCCCTGAAGGCTTTGGAATCATCAGATATCCTGATATATGTTTTCACCAATTCCAACTATAACAACCGAGAAAATACTGATTTTATTTCAGAAATGCTTACGGGCATCGGAATGAGAAAATGTTTTTTGGTCTATCGCGTTTATCCCAGTTTTGAACAAGAAGAGGTGGAGGAACACGCTATGACCGTTGCCCGAAACTTGTATGGTGATGAAGCCGACCGTTACGTACTGGGAATTTATCGTGCGGATGAGGATAACTCCGTGGCTGCGGGCAAACGATTCATGGCATTGCGTCCGGTACGCGAAAAAGATCCTTCGTTTATAAAAGCTCTCCAGGACATCAATTCTATTAAATTAAGACTCGAACTCCTTTCTTCGATCTTGAAGGATGTGTTGATCATGGCCGGAGATCTTCTTGAATATGCCAGGATTTCTCGTGATGAGCTGCGCCTTTATCTTGATACCCTGCAGACAGCTCAGAGTCATTGTGTGCACGAAGCCCTGCAGCATTTCCCCATGGACCTGGTGGTAAAACGTTTTGTTGAGATCTGGATGTTAACAGATCCCCCTTATGTCAAAGCAATGCGCAAAACAGGCAGAGTTGTTGAGCTCCCCTTTAAAGTGTTGTTAGATACCACAAAAAAGGTAAAAGATAAGCTTTCCGGGACTAAGAAAATAGAGCCTCAAAAAGATTTTACTGATAACATCGAAGAGGATCTTGTAAATGCCGTAAACAACATGCATTACAAAACAGTCAATCCTGAAATTTCGGTTTCCGCCAATCTGAAAGATCCGGTAACCAGGCAAATGTTTGAGGCAGTCGAGGAGATCAGGGCAGGTAAAGGTCTGAAAGACAATCAAAATCCGCATGTAAAAACCAAAGAAAAACAGGCGTCCTTAACATTCTTTGTTTCGGCTCACCCCGTTGTTTTTCAGGAGCAGGAAAAATTGCGGAATAGAGACTGGAAATCGGTGATAGAGTCTATTCTTTCACGTCGGGATTTAATTGTGGATCTGTCACAAGAAATTGAGGAGGAGTTGAAAGATCTGGCAAAAAGTTTCCGCAGTCAAATGGGGATTTGGACCAAGATCCGGCAGACGTTTTCCGCCTTTTTGAACGTGGTGCCGGCAACAGTGGCTGTGACTTATATTCTTTCAACAGGAGATCCGGTAGGAGCTGTGGGAATCAAGGTCAAGCTTACAGGACTGTTCGGGCTGCATGACCTGTATGCCCTTGTTGCGATCCCTGCCACCACAGGTCTCAAAAGGGCTGATCAGAAGCAGCTCGATGATATGCTCGGCCCCATTGTTCAGGCATGGTTAAACAACAAACTCAAAGAGGTTAAGGACCTTTTCGAACAGGAGATCACGGGCGGGATAATTCGGGCGGCAAAAGATGCCATGGATGAGGCGGATAACCT
>JAFDBA010000067.1 GCA_019313505.1 Deltaproteobacteria bacterium | reverse complement strand
GGAACAGAAAAAGGCCCAGCTTAATCCAAAGGAAAAACGAAAATTGAAAAAAGAAAAGAAGAAATAAATGCCCAGTGTTGTTCGCTGACCTTAAATCAAGCACGGAAAACTTGTGTACTGCTATATCTCTGGAAATCTAAGGTCGGTTCAATAGGTTGTGATATCAAACTCTGAAAATTGAACTGTCAAGTGATGTATTGACCCGCCTTACGATTCTTTCAAATCAAGTTTAGGTCTGGACATGTAATACCCTTTCTCCCAGCAGGTCCACTTTTGTGTCCACAAATGTGCCAAATGTGCCATGAAACTGAGTAAATTTGAAAGATTCTTGTTCCAAAATGAAAAAGCCGCTTTGTCACAAGCGGCAGTTCAATAAAGACTAAAACACTTGTCGTGTTTTTGCCACTTTTCCCTATATCACGAAATAAAAATGGCCACTGCTAAGTGGCCTTTTTTATTGAGAAATCTTTGGTCGGGGCGAGAGGATTTGAACCTCCGACCCCTTGAACCCCATTCAAGTGCGCTTCCAGACTGCGCCACGCCCCGACTGCTGTTTTACTAACAATTTGAACCTATCATGTCAAGCTCTGATGTGATATGGAAAAAGTTAATAGATTATTCCTAAGGTTACAACAGCGATTTTAAAAACAAAAGCCAGAGACAGCATATGAGCAATACAGAAAAAAAATCTGTTAAGCCTCCTCGCCTGATGCAGGGGGATACTGTGGGCATTGTCGCACCTGCCGGTCCATTTGATCCGAAAAAGTTCATGAAAGGAAAGGCTGTTCTGGAATCGATGGGGTTTCGAACGTTTTTTGATGAGGGTATTTTCCAAAAACATGGATTTTTTGCTGGAACCGACGTGCAGCGGGGGGATCAGGTGAATCGTTTGTTTGCAGATCCAGCCATCCGGGCTGTTGTTTGTGCTCGTGGCGGGTATGGCAGCATGCGGATTCTTCCGTTTCTCGATTTCGAAACCATTCAAAAGAATCCGAAAATCTTTGTGGGATTCAGCGATATTTCGGTTCTACTGTCTGTATTAAATGACCGTTGCGGTCTGGTTACCTTTCACGGACCTGTGGTAACTACGCTGGCTAATGCTATCAAAGAGACCATTGCGGCAATGTGTGCGGTGCTGACATCCAATACAATACTTGAGCTTAAACCTGAAAAAGGTATTGTCATAAAGCCCGGCGTGTCATCAGGGATTATGGCCGGCGGGAACCTGACCACCTTATGCCATCTTGTCGGGACTCCTTATGCACCACGTTTCAACGGGAAGATTCTGTTCATTGAGGATGTGGGAGAGGTGCCGTATCGAATTGACCGGATGCTGGTTCAGATGAAGCTTGCCGGATGTTTTGAGGGGCTCAAGGGCCTTGTCCTCGGTTCCTTTGAAGAATGTGGACAACTCGACGAGATATTCCGGATTGTTCAGGAAATGTTCAAAGATGTCAACATTCCTATTTTAGCTGGTTTTGAGATAGGTCACAGCAAGATCAATATAACGATCCCAATTGGACTCGAAGCAACCCTTGACACTGATCGGCAAATACTGACTTTTTATGAGCCGGCTACCGTGAAAATTAGTAAATAGCAAATGGCGAATATAAACATGGAATCGGCAAATAACTTAATGAAAGAAGCGGTTTCTAATGACGTTTTTCCGGGAGGAGTGCTCCTGGTCTCAACTGCCGGTTCCGTGATTTTTTTCGAAGCCCACGGATATGCTAATATCTTCTCTGGTCGTCAAATGACAAGGGATACAATTTTCGACCTGGCATCTCTTACAAAACCACTTGCAACCACTCTGGCGATTATGAAGCTCATTTCGCAAAAGAAGCTGGAGCTGGATCAACATATAGGATCGATTTTGTCCCAATTTAATAATACAGACAAGGGACGAATAAGTATAGCAAACCTGCTTTATCATAATGGGGGCCTTCCGGATTATCGCCCCTATTACAAGTTGTTGCGCAAGCTTGAGCCAGATAAAAGAAAAGATGTTTTAAGAGAGCTTTTAGTGGAAGAACCGCTTATAAATCCTCCCGGCAAACAAGTGCTGTATAGCGATATAGGATTCATGATTTTGTGCTGGGTGATAGAACAGGTGTCAGGAAATCGATTGGACCGTTTTGTTACGGAAGAGATATACAATCCACTGGGTCTTGAAAACCTGTTTTTTGTGGATTTAGATTTAAAGCCCCGTCAGGTGAAATTTGCCGCCACCGAATTCTGTTCGTGGCGGAACATCCTTTTGGAGGGCGTGGTCCATGATGATAACGCCTATGTGGTGGGTTGTATCGAGGGGCATGCCGGACTTTTCGGGATGGCTCAAGATGTTCTTTCTCTTTTGTCCGAGCTTAATGCTGCATACCTGGGGTTCCCTTCCACGGGTGTGTTTGATAGTGATTTAATTCAAATCTTTTTTAAACGGCAGGAACCTACCGGTCGGGCTTTGGGATTTGACGCCCCATCTCCAGTCGATCCGAGTTGCGGGCAATATTTTTTAAAGGAAAGTGTAGGGCATCTTGGCTTCACCGGCACATCTTTCTGGATGGATCTTGATCGGAGAGTTATTATTATATTGTTAACCAATCGTGTACATCCTTCCCGTAACAATAACAGAATAAAAGCCTTCAGGCCGAAATTGCATGATATGGTCATGAAAAATCTTATTTAAAACAGTTTAATTAAATAGCGAAGCGATTTTATGACTTGACATTTTTCTTGTAATTATAGAGTAAGTCTGATAAATTTCACTTTTTAGTGGTTGACAGATTTTTATGCTTTTTTCAAGGCTTTAAAAGATATCATTTAAAAATGAGGTACGAGCACTTTTCTTGTGCAGAAATGAGGTGTCATGGGTCTGATTGTAGATAAAATTTTAGGTGCATTTTCCAGTGATCTTGCCATCGATCTTGGTACAGCAAACACACTCGTTTATGTTAAAGGTAAGGGTATTGTATTGAACGAACCCTCTGTTGTTGCAGTTCGAACGGACAATCGAATGAAAAACCGTATTCTGGCCGTTGGTCTTGAGGCCAAGAATATGCTGGGCCGGACACCCGGTCATATCGTAGCCATTCGTCCGATGCGTGATGGTGTTATAGCTGATTTTGAAGTTACCGAGGCGATGCTCCGTCATTTTATTCACAAGGTCCATAACAGACGTACATTTGTCAGGCCGAGAATTGTCATTGCCATTCCGTCCGGAATTACACAGGTTGAAAAACGGGCTGTCAGGGAATCAGCCGAATCTGCAGGGTCCCGCGAAGTGTTTCTGATCGAAGAACCGATGGCGGCTGCAATCGGAGCCGGTCTTCCTATTACTGAACCAGTTTGCAATATGGTTGTCGATATCGGCGGTGGTACCACAGAGGTTGCGGTAATATCATTGGCGGGAATTGTTTACAGCAGATCTATCAGGGTGGCCGGAAATAAGATGGATGCTGCGATCATTCAGTATATCAAACGTAAATATAACTTGTTGATAGGTGAAAGAACAGCTGAAATTATTAAAACAACAATCGGGAATGCATACCCGGAAACTCAGGATCTTGAGACAATAGAAGTCAAAGGCAGAGATCTTGCATCGGGAATACCCAAAATTCTGGCTATCGATTCAGAGGAGATACGGGTAGCCATTTCCGAGCAGATAGATGCTATTGTTGAAACGGTCAAAATAGCTTTGGAACAAACACCGCCGGAGCTTGCTGCCGACATTGTGGACAGGGGAATCGTTCTGACAGGAGGCGGTGCACTATTAAAAAATATAGACAAACTTCTCAGGGAGGAAACCAGCCTTCCGATAACTATAACCGAGGATCCATTAACAACAGTGGCACTTGGCTCTGGTGAAGCTCTCGACAGCATCGAAATCCTCAAACAAGTTGTAATTACATAGTTTTATGTTCTCCAAAAAGATGGTGATGATTGTTGGTGTGATCGTTCTGATTGCTGTCAACATCATACTCCTTTCTGTTTCCAATCGCCGATATCTATCTTATTATGGACCAGGGCGGATAGCTATCTCCTTAGTTGCCCCTTTTCAGGAGGCTGTTTCCAGTTCAATTCGTTTTGTAAGAGATATTTGGGGCCACTATTTCTTTCTTGTTAAAGCGGCACAAGAGAATGATAATTTCAAAAAAGCCTTAAATCACGCAGTTGAAATAAATAACTTGCATAAAGAACTTAAGCTTTCCAACGTTCGTCTCCGCAGTTTACTTAACTTCCGGAAAACCATAAAGGATAAAGTAATTGCTGCCGAGGTTATCAGCAAAGACCCTTCCCCCTGGTTTAAGACCATAATGATAGATAAGGGGAAAGATGATAGTGTAAAAAAAGGTGTGGCTGTTGTGATGCCTGAAGGAATTGTGGGGCAGGTTACAGAGGTTTCGACCCATTATTCCAAGGTTCTGCTGATTATTGACCAGAACAGTGCTGTTGATGGTCTGGTGCAAAAGAACAGGGCACGGGGGATTATTAAAGGCGGATCTGCGGACCGATGCCTTTTTAAGTATGTTTTGCGAAAGAATGATGTTGCCGTTGGCGATACAGTTGTTTCGTCAGGATTGGATGGTGTTTTTCCAAAAGGACTTCCAGTGGGGCACGTTTCGGGCGTTATCAAGCCTAATTCGGGAATTTTTCAGGAAGTGTCAGTTACACCATACGTTGATTTCGAAAAACTTGAAGAGGTTCTGGTTGTATTGAACCACAAAAAGCATAAATTTTAGAGTGAACAATGACGTATTGTTTTCATGTCGGTATCTGTCTTTGTCTGGTGCTTTTTCAGACAACTGTTATGCCCTATTTCCATTTGTTCGATAGATTTTATGATCTGCTTTCCCCCTTTGTCATTTATTTAAGCCTTTTTCAATCTCTCCGTCAAAGCATACCTGTTATACTCTTTTTCGGATTTTTAATGGATAGTCTTTCCGGAGGACCTTTTGGGCTATATTTAACAACCTATATATGGCTCTTTATAGGGGTTAAGTGGATTATTACATTTTTACATGTGGGAGACAGCTTTCTTTTGCCATTTATTGTTGCTGCAGGTGTGTTGCTGCAAAATTGCATATTTATAGGAACCATTGCCATCTTCGAGCCGGGCACACAGTTTTTATCAGCGGCTATAAGCATGGCTACGGTACAAGTTTTGTGGGCAATATTTACTGGGCCGATTTTCCTGATGTTTTTTAATTATTCACATGGAAAATGGAACAAATGGCTTGAAAAAGTGTTTGCCAAAGTTAATTCATAGAGGTCCTCTTTGGGTAAATATTTAAAAACCTCAGATACTGATTGGTACAAACAACGGTTAATCAAGGTGATGATATGCGTTGCAGGAGCCTTTTTTATTCTTTTACTACGCTTATTTTATCTTCAGGTGATTCAGGGACAGGAGTTAAGGCGACTTTCAGAAAATAACTGTATTCGGCTGCAAAGCACAGATCCTTCCAGAGGGATGATTTTTGATCGTAATGGAACACTACTTGTCGATAATCGGCCGGCATTTGATCTTAGCATTATTTTAAAAGATGCCAAACCGGTTGATCGTACTATTGAGAAGCTGGCTAAACTAATTGACGTTCCTGTGTCGGAGCTAATGAAAAAACTTAAGCATGGCAAAGGTGTTTCATCCTATAAACCGATTCTTTTGAAACAGGATATCGGGCGAGATGCCCTTGCGGCCGTCGAGGTTCAAAAATTTGATCTTCCCGGTATTGTTGTTAATGTCAAGGCTCGAAGGCACTATATCAACAGGCAAAGTGCCGCACATTTGATCGGATATTTGAGTGAAATTAATTCTGATGAGCTTAAATCAGGCAAGTATCCGGAATGTAAAGGCGGTGATTTTATTGGAAAGTTTGGTGTTGAAAAGGTGTTTGAGCCATTTTTGAAGGGAAAGCGAGGCGGGCGACAGGTCGAAGTAAATGTCATGGGACAGGTTGTTAAAGTCTTAAAAACGGTTGATGCCCAGCCCGGGCAAAATATTTATCTGACCATTGACCATATTTTACAGGAAAAGGCGGAAGCACTTTTAGAAGATGTAGCCGGTGCTGTGGTGGCGATGGATCCGGAAACAGGCAATATACTTGTAATGGCAAGCTCCCCTTCATTTGATCAGAATGCTTTTGTTGACGGTATGTCACACAAACAATGGAGGTCTCTTATTTCCAATCCGTTAAGGCCGATGGCAAACAAGGCTATCCAGGGAGAGTATCCTCCTGCATCTACTTTTAAGATTATAACCGCTATTGCAGGGCTGGAGGAAGGTGTTATCGATGGAAACACAACCATGCACTGTCCGGGGTATTATAAATACGGAAATCGTATTTATAGATGCTGGAGACGCGGAGGTCACGGTAGCGTAAATATTCTTAAAGCATTGTCCCAATCCTGTGACGTATTTTTTTACCAGGTGGGCCAAAAGCTGGGCGTAGATAAACTGGCGTTTTACGCCAAAGCATGTGGTTTGGGGTCGGCAACCGGGATAAATCTGGAAAATGAGGCAGGAGGGCTGATTCCAACCGCGTCCTGGAAAAAGCGGCGAACCGGCATTGCCTGGCAGGGAGGAGAGACCCTTTCAGTGGCCATCGGGCAGAGTTATGACCTTGCAACGCCGCTGCAGATGCTGGTTCTGACTTCGGCATTGGCAAATGGCGGAACAAGATATAAGCCATTGATACTTAAGTCAGTTAAAACAGCGGATGGTGATATTGTTATTCAAAACAAAAGGCAGGTTATCGACAAACTACCTGCCAGTAAAAAAACATTGGCGATTGTCAAAAAAGGCCTGTGGGAAGTGGTTCATAATCCAAAAGGAACTGGACGAATCGCATATATCAAAGGTATCGATATAAGTGGAAAAACCGGAACCGCACAGGTGGTTGGACGTAAAAATAATCCCGATCTATCCGAGAAAGATCTGCCAGACCATTTCAAAGCTCATGCATGGTTTGTTGCTTATGCTCCATCGGTTGACCCACAAATAGCTGTTGCGGTGCTTGTAGAACATGGAGAACACGGATCAAGTGCAGCGGCGCCCATAGCAAGGGAAATAATTAGGACATATTTGGAAAAGGATAAATATAATGGAGCATAGCCACCATGTTTGATCGGCGGTTTGTACAATACTTTGATTGGGGCTTATTAGGGCTTATTTTATTGATCGGGTTATTAGGTCTTGTTACGCTATACAGCGCGGTAACATCAGCAACTCCCACGCCGCAAAAAACACTCTATTTTAAACAGATGATCTGGTATTGCGCCGGGATGACCGGCATGGTTTTTTCTTTTTCGATTAATTACAAATCATTGTATCGATGGTCTCTCGCAATCTATGCTGTATGCATATTGCTTTTGATATATGTATTAATAATGGGGAAATATATAGGAGGGGCAAGGCGCTGGCTCATATTGGGCCCTGTTTCAATTCAACCGTCAGAACTTATCAAAATTGCCGTGATAATCAGTCTGGCAAGATACTATTCCAAACATGCAAATCCCAGAGGTTTTACCTTGAGTGAACTTCTGACCCCCTTTATGTTGACGATAATCCCTTTTATGTTGATCGTTAAGCAACCTGATTTAGGGACAGCCATGGTGCTTGTTCTGATTGCCGGGGCCATGACTGTTTTTGTAAAAATTGAAAGACGCTCGCTTTTATGTATCATTACTGTGTGTACTATAACCGGTCCTTTGGTCTGGTTTTTACTGAAAGGTTATCAGAAGAAACGGATATTAACGTTTATAAATCCGGACCGTGACCCGCTGGGTGCAGGCTATCATATTATCCAATCCAAAATTGCCATAGGTTCCGGCATGATCTTCGGCAAAGGATTTTTGAAAGGGACTCAAAACGCACTCTCCTTTTTGCCTGAGCAGCATACAGATTTCATATTTTCAGTTCTGGCCGAGGAATGGGGCTTTGTGGGCTCGGTGTTTATTCTTTTTCTTTTTCTCGTGCTTATTATCTGGGGATTAAACATTGCTTATAAATGCAGAGATCCTTTTGGCACTATCCTGGCTGTGGGCGCCACGGCAATGATATTCTGGCAGGTTTTTATTAATGTTGGGATGGCTATGGGTCTGATGCCGATCGTCGGTGTGACGCTGCCGTTTATCAGTTATGGAGGTTCATCGATCGTTAGCATAATGATTTGTGTCGGCCTTTTAATGAGTATAAGCATGAGGCGCTTTCTGTTTGAATAATCGAGAAACATGATGGGTGGCATAACCGGACAATGTGCCACCCATCTATTTTCTGTATATTTATTTTTATCCTTAACGGATGCTTTGCGCTTGCCAGTCCGTCATACTCCGCTTGACAGGAGGGCGGGCTTGTTCGGGTTATGGAGGATATATGAGAAAAACAAAGGAGCCCGAAACCATAAACACTTTTCTGGGAGCCGGTACCAGTATTGAAGGGACAATTGAGTTCAATAATACCGTCAGGCTGGACGGAAATGTTAAAGGAAAAATTCACAGCAATCAAGGTACGGTGATTATAGGGGAAAAAGCTGTTGTGAATGCAAAAATAATTGTTAATGTCGCAATCATCATGGGTGAAGTAAACGGTACAATCGACGCAAAGGAAAAAATTGAGGTTTATCCGCCGGGTCGTGTTGTGGGTGATATCCAGGCTCCGGTTGTTTTGATCGAATCCGGAGTCATATTCAATGGAAATTGCTCTATGAAAACCTGAACCATTTTTTGTGAAAAGGTAAAAAAATTAATTTTGACGAAAAATTAGATATAGAAGAAAAATTTAAAAAAACCTTTGACAACTTTTATAGCTGATGTTATAGACCGCCGAGTTAAAAACATGAGTTTGTATAAATTGCATTTGCAGGTTTTATGAATGGAGGATCTATAGATGAAAATATCTGGTTTAAACCGGAAATGTTATATTGTTTTCCATTTTATATTAATCTATCTATTGTTTACGGGGGTTGCTTTTGGCTCAGGTGGCATAACGGTAATTCCTGATTGGACCCTTTGGGTTCAGATTGCCAATTTTCTCCTTATTGTATGGGCATTAAATATTGTTTTGTTCAGGCCGATCCGCAAAATCTTGATCCAAAGAAAGGAAAAAATTACAACCCTTGAGCAGAATATTGAAACTTCAGACAAGGAAGCAAATGAAAAAAACGAGGCCTTTGATTCTGGAATTAAAGATGCCAGGGCCAAAGGATTAAATGAAAAGAATGTCCTGTTAAAAGAGGCTACTGACGAAGAAAGGGAGATAATCGATAAAATCAATCAAAAGGCTCAGGCAGACCTTTCCGAGGTGCGTGAAAAAATTGCAAAGGATGTCGAGGCTGTAAGGGCATCTTTACAAAAGGAGATTGATTCTTTTGCGAGTGCTATTGGTGAAAAAATTCTGGGGAGGGCTGTTTAATGAACCTGATTAGTAAAAGACGGTCCGGTGTTGGTCACAAGAACCTGATTATAACAAAAGGTTCAGCCGTGTTGGTTATATTGGCCGTGTTTTTATTCTGTTTTGTCGGAACGGTTGCAGCGTCGTCAGAAGGTGAAGGCGGCCATGAAGGAGTTAAGGGATGGGTAGCGACGGATACTTACCGGGTTATGAATTTCGCTGTTTTGGCAATCGGTCTTTTTTTCCTGTTACGGAAGCCGGTATCTCAGGCGCTTGATTCCAGGATTAGAGGTATAAAAGATCAGCTCAGCGAACTGGAAGCCAAGAAAAAGGATGCCGAGAAAGAGTTGGCAAAATACAATGAAAGGCTTTCGCATTTGGAACAGGAGTCCGAGAAGCTTGTTGAAGAGTATATAAGGCAGGGAAACGAGGCCAAGGCAAGAATCATCGATGAGGCGAAAAAGACCGTCGACAAATTAGAAGAACAGGCTCGCCGTAATATTGAGCATGAGTTCAAACAGGCCAAAATAAAACTGCAGCAAGATATACTCGAAAAGGCGCTTGTTAATGCTGAAAACTTGATAAAGAATAAAATTACAACCCAGGATCAGGATAAATTGGTAGATGAATATTTAGAAAAGGTGGTGGCATAATGAAAAATTTGAAAATAGCCCGGCGTTATGCCAAGGCACTTCTGATTATCGGCAAAGAGGATGATAAGGCTGAGACTTATAAAGAAGAACTTGATCGATTTTCAGATTTAATTACAAGTCAAAAAGAGCTTGAGCAGGCAATTGCAAACCCGCTTTACGATGCGGGAGGTCGCAAAAAGGTTTTGCAGGCGGTAATTGAAAAAGTAAATCTTTCCAAAGTCATGGCGTCTTTCCTGCTTTTGCTGTTTGACAAAGGACGGTTTGGTTTTTTAAATGATATCAATGAGTTTTATAAAAAACTGGCCGATGAATTAAAAGGCGTTGTGCGTGCCAGTCTGGTTTCGGCCACTGAATTGTCATCCGAAACCGTTGAAAAAATCCGTACTACCCTGTCAAAAAAGACAGGTAAAGATATTATTCTGGAGGTTGAACAAGACCCCAGCCTTATAGGGGGAATTGTCTCCCGAATAGGTGATCTCGTTTTGGACGGTAGCATCAAAACACAATTACTCAATATGAGAGAATCTTTAAAAAGGGGTGAGAGTGTATAATGGAACTAAAAGCTGAAGAAATAAGTCAGA
>JAFDBA010000233.1 GCA_019313505.1 Deltaproteobacteria bacterium | reverse complement strand
ATATGTTCACAGGATAAATCCAGAGAGTAATGCTTTGGGAAAGCAATTGGCAGAAGAAGCCATTGCCTTAGACCCAGAGTATGCATGGGCATACTATAATCTTGGTAGAGCCCACCAATTAGATGTATGGCTTGGCACGAGTAAGTCCCCTAAACAGTCTATGGGTAAGGCCATCGGATTAATGAAAAAGGCTATTGTTCTGGATGACACTCTTGCTGAAGCACACGGCAGATTAGGCTTCCTATATTCAATGATAGGGCAGTATGATAAGGGTGTAGCCGAAGGGGAGAAGGCTGTTGAACTTAGTCCCAATTCAGCTATGGCCCATGTCATGCTAGGCAAGACACTTGTTTTTGATGGCAGGTGGGAGGAATCCATTCCGCAATATAAGAAAGCGATACGTCTTAATCCAATCCCGCCGAATATGTATTTATATAGTTTGGGATTGTCCTATGGTATGACGGGACAATACGACGAGGCAATAACATGGTGTGAAAAAGCTGTCCGTCAAGCGCCGGATTCTTTATATGCCCGTATAATGATGACTGTGGTTTATAGCTTGTCAGGACGGGATGAGGAAGCTCGAGCTGAAGCCGCTGAAGTGATTAGGATACAACCCAAGTATTCTATCAAGAAATCCAGATACAAGGGGAAAACGGATAGAGAGCGGTTCAATGGTGCCTTGCGCAAGGCAGGGCTGAAGTGATGGCGAACAATTAAGTACGATTAGAAGATCAAGGTTAGCAACCAACCATGAACCTTTGAACCGTGAACCCATGAACCTGTAAACGTCTACCTGTATTTTATACTCCTTTAATCACTAACCAAGATGTGACCCCAAGACATCGATGACGCGTGTTTCATGAACACCTCTTTTAATCAAGAATCAATGTTTGAGCCCGCTCAGATGTTTGGCCAGATTAATGGCAATCAGAAAGATCGAACCACCTCTGGTCTGCCAGAACCACCGACGTGTCGATCTGGCGGTCGGGAATGGACCAGTATGTCTTGAGCAATTGCGTTTTTTCTCGGGGAGTGACCACTCGAAAGCCGTGCTTCTCATAGAAGCGAATCGCCCAGACCGCATCCGCCCAGGTGCCCACCAGCGTCGGGCGAGTGAGCTTCCGGCAAAGCTCAGATAAGAGTTCTCCACCGATGCCCTGATTTTGCTTTGCGGTGCGGACATAGGCATGCCTGATGAGTGTTTCGTGGCTGAGCTCATCTTTGGACATATAAGGGACATGCCAGCAGTCTTCGGGGATGACGCCGTGGTAAGCTTCTGCGGCATCGTTGATGATCGAATACATGGTTTCAAAGTCGCTGGTGTTACATGGTCGAATCATGGCACCTCACATTGAGCAGGGTTGCGGGTTCTGAGCGGCGAATTTCGGGTTTTCCTTTTGGATCCTCCAACTCCGGAGATGAATTGATGTCATCTATATCCTGTTTCCCCCCTGCTGATATCATTCGCGTCACACAAGAGTTCGTAACACCAAGATATCTCGCAACATCAGCCCCGGAATAACCAAGTTCCCTGACTCCGATCCACGACATTGCACGCCTGGCTTTCACTACTGCCCTTCTTCGTCCCCCTGACCGAAGTTCGCCTATAGAAACATTGTATCTTTCAGACACCTTCTGGGCAAGTGTTTTAATATCAATTCGGCGTCCTGACAACCTTAAGTTCTCTTTAACAAGATCGTCAAGGCTCGATATGACCTGCTTGACAAAATCTCCGTCACCGAGTATCCGCTGATCAGCCGCCTGTCTTTCACCGCGCCGTCGACTGGCGAGAACCTCCGACCACCCGCCCATGCTCCGTATTAACCCTCCACCGACCAATTCTGGCCTGTGGCCCTGATCAATCCCTTTTTTAACATACTGTAAATAATTCTTCCTTGAATTTTTGGAGCTGCCGAAAAAAGACAACACGTACTTTGTATCCTGCCATTCCCTCTTAACTTTACCGGCAAGCGCTGAGTACCCGGACCAAGGATTTCGGTTCAGCTCTTTAAGATCTTTAACCAGACCTGCCCGCAACAGATTTAGATGAATATAACGAACCAGCTCTTTCAGATAAACATCCTCTTGACAAACAATGGACTTATAACGGTTTTGAAATAAATGGCCGTATCTGCGATGACGCCTATTAAAATTTACAACATATCCGGTGAGAATTCTGCGCATACTTGAGGCTAAGGGTAGATTCTTTGTTTTACAAAGCAGATGAAAATGATTGGGCATCAAAACCCAGGCATAGATTTCCATCGCTCCATCCCGGACCAGTGCTGACAGGCGATCTATGAAATCATTGCGATCTGTATCGCTCAGAAATATTTTTTTTCGCTCAATGCCCCGGCCCATGACATAATGCAACACTCCAGGGGCATCTAATCTTGCTAATCTTGGCATAACCTGTAACTCTCATATTTAATATCAAGCGTCAAGCACTTTCTGCACGAACGTCCCCTATTCCACAGAGGTTCAACCGTCCCATTTATTCAACCTTTTCGTGCTGGACAAACCATCAAAAGCGTCTTATTTTTACCAGTTTTGATAAATTGTCGCCTGCGCGTAACCGGCGCAGATATGATTCGTGACAAATTGAGGAAAGGAAATTCCATGCAAATCGGATTGTTAGGTCTGCCCAACTCCGGCAAGACAACCATTTTTAACGCCCTGACATGCTCGAAAGCCGAGGTCGGCACTTATGTGAACAACAAGGCCAAACCGAACGTTTCCGTTGTTGAGGTGGGCGACGAACGCATAACCCGCCTCACGCAGCTTTACCACCCTAAAAAAACGACCTATGCCACCATCGAGATCGTCGATTTTGCCGGATTTGCCGAAAGCTCGGCCCGCAAAAACGATTCTTTCAGCCCGCAGATGAATCTTGTCCGCAACCTCGATGCCATTGCTCTGGTTGTCCGTAATTTTGATGATTATTTGACGGGCAGTCCGATGCCGCTTGCCGATATCGATACCATCGTCACGGAGTTTATTCTAACTGATATGATCGTCACCGAGAAAAGGCTCGAACGCATCGCCTGGAGCGCCAAACGCGGCAAAAAGACCAACACAATGCAACTGGAAGAAAAGGTTCTCCATAAGATACTCGAAGAATTATACCGCGGGCGGCCCGTCCGGGATTTGACTTTGAACCCCAACGAACAAAAGCTGATCAGCGGCTTTCAGTTTTTAACCCACAAGCCGTTTTTTGTCATTCTTAACTCCGGAGAAAATAACTTCGGTTGCAACACGGAACTGCTGGCCGAAATAGAAGAAAAATACAAGGTTATCGAATTTGCGGGGAACTTCGAAATGGATCTGGCCGCGTTCAGCGACACCCAAGAAGCTGGGTTGTTCATGGAGGAAATGGGAATCGCCGAATCCGCCCACGACCGCATGACTCGCTTTGCCTATGTAGTTCTGGACCACATCAGTTTTATGACCGTAGGACCCGATGAGGTCCGGGCCTGGACGCTGCGCAACGGCGACACGGCCCTGGAAGCCGCCGCAACGATCCATTCCGACCTTTGCCGAGGGTTTATCCGTGCCGAGTGCTTCTCTTACGACGATCTTATGGCCTGCGGTTCGGAAAAAGGCATCCGCGACAACGGCCACTTCCACCTGGAGGGCAAAAACTACAAGGTAAAGGACGGAGATATTTTAAATATCCTCTTCAGCGTATAGTCTGGATATTTAAGGGGTCTGCTCTTGACTCATGGTAAAACTGAAAAGAGTCAAGAGCAGAGACCCCATTATCTTCTTTAATCAAGAATCTGCTTTGACCCCAGGCCTTTTGTAAGGTTTGGTATCAATGTGTGTCACATGGTGGCTTTCTTTCATGAAGACTGTTTTTCTTTTCCTCTGTCAACGCCTTTTGAAGAGTCCATTTAGTTTGGCTATAGCTATCTTTTCTCTTAATCAGCAACCAGTATTTTTCACCACGACCTTTCATTTTGACTAATGTGAAGCCCCCTTTAAGGATTTTACCATGAAGTTCCATAACTATCTTTCCGCTTTCAAGAGCTTCCATAGGATTATCTCCCTCAAAGAGACTGTAGGTCCCTGAATCCCAGATAACCACTGCACCAGACCCGTATTGACCTTCCGGAATAATCCCTTCAAAATCAAAGTACTCCAATAGATGGTCATCCACCATAACTGCGAGTCTTTTATCGACTGGGTTTAAAGATGGCCCTTTAGGTATAGCCCACGACTTTAAGACACCATCTATTTCCAGCCGAAAATCGTAGTGGAGTTGTCGAGCGTGATGTTCATGTATAACGAAGCGCATAACCGAGCCCTATTATTACGTGACCTGGAAGGTAATGTCGTTTTGCTCTCGCCATCTGGGTGTGCTTTTCTTTCCTTAAAAAAATATTTTTCACCCTAAAAATGCCCTTTTAAGGCCATATTTGAGGAAAAATTTAAACGTTTTGTAATATCA
>JAFDBA010000232.1 GCA_019313505.1 Deltaproteobacteria bacterium | reverse complement strand
TCACAATCATTCCAGTTCCACAGATCCCATGTGCGCAATCCCCAGTTAAGTGCCTTAAATCTATCAAGATCGCTTTTGCCTTCCAACGCGATGGACCACACAAGAGGCTCTGCCCAACCATGCTTTTCAGCTACCTGTGGAACAGTAAATCCTTTCGATAAATCGGCATTTAGCGGAATTGCCAATGATGGCATTTTCGCTAAATGGTCGGATAAAGTCCTCTGCGGGACACTTAATCTATTTGCAATCCTTTCTTGTGGCAGACCCAGCCGGTGCATACGAAAGATTTTAATATCGATTTCCATATTGGTTGTCGCTCTTAAATCAGCAATATAAGAGTCGACTGCCTGCCTTGAACGACCGATTGCCTGCCCGATCTCAAAAGATGTCAAACGGGGATTGTTTTCATATGCCCGGCGGGCCGTCGTTCTCGCTTCTTCTTCAGTTAACTGGAGAGGGCCGATGGCCTTTTTAGCCGCATAGAGAAGGGGATCCAAACCATCCAGCGTCTCCGCATCACCTACAAGCAGGGAAACGGGCATTTGTAAATGCCATGTTTTCCTTAAACTTGGCAAATGTTGCAGCCGCCCGACCCTGCTTGTTAGAGTGTATGCGGTTGTTCTACCTTTCTCTTCCTTCTCGAACAATATCCACTATTTCTTTCGTCGTAATATTCGCCTTAATCGATGGGACATCTAAAGGTGAAGAAGAGATCTTTTCTGGAACCAATGCGAAAGTTCTTCCGTCTTTCCTTCGAATTAGTACTTTTCCAGTATTTTCAGCCTGTTCAAGAACTATAGCGAGCTTTTGTCGGGCTTCTGAATATGTATAAACTTGCATTTTAGACCTCCATGGTTTCGACGTTGAGATTTTGAGTAGCTGTCTTTAGCTTTTGGTCCAACGTCAATAGCGGTGCTTTATGTCTAATAGCGCAATCCAAGAAATAGGCATCATATGCATACATGTTGGCTTGTTTGGATATTTTTAAGGCATTAACAAAATCTGGTTTAATATACCGAAGAGGAATACTATGGAAAATTACAAGACCCTTCTGGGCTTCATCAAGTGTCAACCTGTTCTGTTTAAACATAGCTGAGAAGGCATTGCCAATTTCCCAGGGAATAGAACCAGGCCCAATGAGTGTATTTCCAGTAGTAAATTCAACAATCCTATTGCGTTCAGGTTCACCAACAATAACTGCAATCAATGCCGATGTATCAATTACAATATCCATGTTTACCTCCAGAATATGTATTTCTGACAATTGTACAACAGTGAATTTATTTGTCAAGTATCAACGTGAGCATAACCTGCTGAGATGAAGCGCAGCGAAATCTCAGTCAGCGTTCATGCAATGGTTATCCGGTTATGCTTGACACAACATGATTAATGTGTATTAATACACACCATGGATAGCCGAAAAATCATTAAAATACTCAAACAAAATGGGTGGTACGAAATTACAAAAGTTGGCTCTCACACCCAATTCCGGCATCCAGAGCGAAAAGGGCGAGTTACCGTTCCACATCCTAAAAAAGACATACCGATTGGCACATTAAAAAGTATCGAATGCCAATCAGGTATCAAATTCAGTTGAGGTATTACCATGGCCAACTATATTGCTATCGTTCATAAAGAAACCAAATCAGATTTCGGTGTATCGTTTCCTGACTTTCCCGGGTGTATCACCGCTGGAAAAAATATCGATGAAGCCAAGGATATGGCTCAGGAAGCTCTCACCCTTCATATCCAGGGCATGCTTGAAGACGGCGAACAATTGCCCGGCCCCTCCAGGCTCGAAGATATCATGAGCGATCCCGATTACGCCAATGCAATCGCTTATTTGGTCGTTTCAGTACCTGACGCCAAACCCCGTACCGTCAGGGTGAATGTTACCGTACCTGAAATGACGTTAAAACAGATTGATGCTGCTGCTAAAAAACGCGGAATGTCAAGATCATCATTTTTAGTTCATGCAGCACAGAACGCTATTCAATCTATCCAGTCTAATGCATCTGCCTGATTTTTTCCAGCCGGGCGCAGAAGTCACCTGCCGGAAAAGCTATAATAAAGCCGGCAGATTAAAAGTTTTGCGCAAAGTGTGTAAAAGCAAAAAATGGCCCGGCTTTTCCGGTCAGGTGAACTGATTGGTTCGGGGCGGTTGCTTATGATGTGCAGCATATAGATCTAAAAGCCGACGGATCATTTTTTGATACTGTGTATTATGCCTTTTTGCTTCATTTTTAAAAAAATCAACACTGTCTTTGCTGAGAGTGATCGTAATTTTTACAATCTCCTCCTTAAATAGTAGATCTTCCGGAGGTGGTAGAAAATCATCAACTATACGTAATTTTCCCAATGGTTCATCAGTATATTTAATTTTGGCTTTCATATATTTTCCTCCCTTTTCGCCAGTATCCTGCACCGATAATGCGTATAACGCTGCCACGATATGTGAAACGAACTGTTATGATTCCATTTCCGACTTTGCCGAAACAATAATATCGTTTTTCCTTTTGGCTGTGATTTAAATCCTCGGCAATAATGCGGTCAGAATCGGTAAATGCATATTGGGCAAATTCAAATGAAACTCCATGTTTCTCTTGATTTTGCTTGTCTTTTTTCGCATCCCATTCAAATCTTACCTTTTTCATAATTTACTAATATCAAGGGGGAGGTATAAAAGCAATATAAATATACATAAAATAATATGGTTTTAAGCTGGGCGGTTGAGCACCGAACGCCGCCGGTGAGCAGCGGCCAAAATGAGTAGCGAACCTGCACGGCCTTTACGTAAAACCGTGATCTTCACGCCGTCTGCTCCAATGGCATGGTTATAACTTGGCGTTACTAACTTTTCTTAGCTTTGAACCAAGAACTATCACCTAAATGAAAATAGATCTGTCCCGATTCAATCCTTTTCTGGCGTGTTTCCAAAATAGACTTTAGTGTGAGGCCAGGGAATCTCGATACCTTCCTGGTCAAAACGGTTCTTGATCCGCTTGCGTAGTTCTCCGGTCAGCCCCCACTGT
>JAFDBA010000066.1 GCA_019313505.1 Deltaproteobacteria bacterium | reverse complement strand
AAACAAATGGAGGTTGGTGATATATTGGACATGGAATACAATCCGCCGGAATCATCAGATCCCTCCACACTTTTGAAAACCAAGATTACCTCAAAAAATTGTCATGATCGTTTTACAGGACATTCTCTTGTCGAGCTGTCCATTATCGATAAGTAGGGAGACCTTTTAAAAAGGTGATTGGTGATTAAACAGCTTCTCTGGTGTACGTGCATCTTATTCTTCGGTCATCTGTGTAAATATGTAAAAATATGATGTGCACGAGTTTAACAACGGCATTTAGGGAAGCTTTTTAATCGGGAATATGCCTGGTTCGGACGACTCCACATTCAATCAGATTGATGGCTCATCGAACCGGATGATGCCTTGAAACAAAAGAGGCTTTCAAGGCGGGAAGGGCAGAGTCAGCAATGGCTCTGCCTTTTCTATAGATTATTTAGTGAATGGAGGATTTTGGATGAAAAATGTAATAAAGGTTGAACCTCATGGCGGTTCACTTATGAACCTTATGGTGGATGAAGAGCGGGGTGCTGTTTTAAAGGAGATCGCTTTGAATCTGTCGGATATTACATTAAACGGCCGGCAGCTTTGTGATCTTGAACTCTTGGCAACCGGGGTTTTTTCACCCCTTGACGGCTTTATGACCCGTCCCGATTATGAATCCGTGCTTGACCGTATGAGGCTGCAAAGCGATGTACTATGGCCTATACCGGTATGTCTCGGCATATCCGATATTCAGGCTCGGGTTCTGGAAGCCGGTCAATCGGTCACTTTAAGGGATCAGGAAGGATTTCTGCTTGCCATTATGCATATTGAGGATATTTGGCCTGTGGATCGAAAAAAGGAGGCCTCCTTAGTATACGGTACAACTGACAGAAACCATCAGGGGGTCGAGTATCTTTTTAATAAAGAAGGTGATCATTACATTGGAGGTAAAATCGAGGTTCTAAGCCTTCCTCTTCACTTCGATTTTAAACAGCTTCGCATGACCCCTTTAGAGATCAGAAATATTTACCGGAAACTCGGATGGCAGCGTGTGGTAGGATTTCAGACTCGAAATCCCATTCAACGTCCCCAGTTGGAAATGACGGTGGCGGCCATGCGTCAGGCCAGGGCAAATCTGCTCATTTTGCCTATTACCGGCATGACTAAACCAGGCGATTTTGATCACTATACCAGGGTCAGATGTTATCGGGCGGTGACCCGCCACTACCCGCCGGACTCTTTTGTGCTGAATTTGCTTCCGCTTTCTATGCGTTTATCCGGTCCCAAAGATGCGCTTTTACATACAATCATTGCAAAAAATTACGGCTGCACCCATTTTATCATCGGACGTGACCATGCAAGCCCTGGAATAGATTCCGGAGGAAATCCTTTTTACCAAACCAATGCGGCTCACCGATTGACCCAAGAATACAGCCGTGAAATTGGAATGACCATTGTCCCATTTGAAGAGCTTGTCTATCTTCCTTTTGAAGACGAGTACCGTTCTCACGATCAGGTTTCCGAGGGGACTCAGTATATTTCCTTCTCAAGCTCCGACATCCGGGAGAGAATCAGGACCGGACGGAATATTCCGGAATGGGCCACCTTCCCTGAAGTTGTAGCAGAACTGAAAAAGGCTTACCCATCTCCTGATAAGCAAGGATTTACGGTTTTTCTGACCGGACTCCCAGGTGCCGGGAAGTCAACCATTGCCAAGGTGCTCTATTCCCGCTTCCTGGAAATGGGAGATCGTCCGGTTACACTGCTGGACGGCGATATTGTGAGGCAAAATCTTTCGAGCCAGTTGAGTTTTTCCAAAGAACATCGAGATATCAATGTTCGTCGTATCGGCTTTGTGGCCAGTGAAATCACCAAAAACAGCGGTATTGCCATCTGTGCACCCATTGCGCCCTACAATGCAACCAGGGCCGAAATTCGGAAAAACATCGAAACCCACGGCGGATTTATCGAGGTTCACGTATCAACTCCCATTGAGGAATGTGAAAAAAGGGACCGCAAGGGTATGTATGCCAAGGCCCGGGCCGGGATAATTAAGGGATTTACCGGTGTTGACGATCCATACGAGTTTCCAGAATCGTCTGAGGTGCGGATTGACACCACCGACCTCAGACCCGATGAGGCTGCTCAGGAAATCCTGTTGCTGCTGGGTCAAAAAGGATATATTTAAATATGACGGTCTCGTAAAAAGTCCAACTTCTGCGTTGTGCTGGAGTTTTGTTAACAAATAAATAAACAATAACAACAATATAAGCTAAATTAACTTGTGTAATCCAAAAGGCGAAGCTGTTTCACCGTCATTGGGCAAAAGGGGGCGTTTTTCAAAGGTCTCGCAACAAAAAGGGGTTATGGTATATACCATAACCCCTTAAGTTTAATGGTAGGCGGTACTGGATTTGAACCAGTGACTTCTACCGTGTGAAGGTAGCACTCTCCCGCTGAGTTAACCGCCCATAATTATGTACGATTAACTTTCTCCTTTAATTCTTTGCCAACTTTGAAGAAAGGTAGTTTTTTGGAAGATACATTAATCTGTTCACCGGTTTTAGGATTTCGGCCGACGTACGGCTTATAATTTTTTACAGTAAAACTGCCAAAACCCCTGATTTCAACCCGCTCACCTTTTACAAGTATTTCTGCTATTTTGTCAAAAAAGATATCAATAACTTCTGTGGCGTCTTTTTTACTAAGAGCTGCCTTATCCTTTAGTTCATTAACCAAGTCTGATCTGTTCATATAAACTCCTTCTTAAGGAAAAGCAAAAACGTGTTATAATGAACTGCATTATGCATAATGAAGCAAATTCATTGTTTATATAGAGTGTTAATTACTTCCAAGTCAAGCACTTTTTTGTATTTGCAAAACAGTTATTTATCCCATATGTTCCGATGACGCTTCCCCGAGAGTTTCTATTTCTTCAGGTGTGGGGAGGTCTTTTAAATCTTTGAGGTCGAATACCTCAAGAAATTGCTTTGTTGTCGCATAAATAAGGGGCCGGCCGGGAATTTCCTTTTTTCCCAGAACCCGAATCAATCTCCGCTCAAGCAGCATGCGAAGGATTCCGCCACAGTTAACGCCCCGGACATGTTCTATATCATTGCGAATGAGCGGCTGTTTGTATGCAATTATTGCCAAAGTCTCCAAAGCGGCCTTGGAGAGACGTAGCGCTTTGGGCTGAATTAACCGTTTGATCCATTTCCTGTATTCGGGCCGGGTGCGGAGCTGGTAGCCGCCGGCAACTTCGCGTAAAAAGAAACCACCCCTCCGGGCTTCATATTCTTTTGAAAGATCGGAAAGTGAGTTTCGGATCTCTTTTTTTCCGGCCCGGGTGAGTATATTATTGATGCGGTCGATTGTAAGTGGTTCCCCGGATACAAGCAAAAGACTTTCGATGATGTTTTTTATTTCTTCCATTATAAATGTGACGGTCTCGTAAAAAGTCAGATCATAAATAAAAGAGTCTGATAATGCCGGTCCGGGTATGCTGGGCAATCCTGACCAGTGAGAGCCTGACCATTTCAAGAATTGCAAGAAATGTCACAACCACCTCGCTTTTATCAGCGTTTTTGGAAAACAGCTCATTAAAGGTTACCGATCCCTTGGTTTCAAAAATATCCACTATCTGAACAATTCTGTCTCTGACAGTAATGGTGCCGGCATTAATCTCCAACCGGCCAACGGAGGTTATGTTTTCAAGTATTTTATGGAACGCATCGATAAGTTCAAATAGTCCGACATCTATGACAGCTTCCTCCCGGTTAAGCAAATAATCTTCAAGGCCCGGATTTCTGACAAAGGTATCTTCCCCAAGAAGATCCCTTTGAGAAAGCTTTTCGGCCGCTGACTTTATCTGGAGGTATTCCTCAAGGGGCCTGATAATTTCAAGGCGAGGGTCTTCGTCCTCATTCTCGTCTTCATGGGCCGGAAGTAGCATCCTTGACTTTATCTGAGTCAGAGTGGATGCCATCACAAGGAATTCCCCGGCGACATCTATGTTCATAGCCTTCATCCACTCTAAATATTCAAGATACTGTTCCGTTATCAGGGCGATGGGGATATCATAGATGTCAACTTCATGTTTTTTAATAAGGTGCACCAAAAGGTCCATGGGACCTTCAAAGATATCTTCGAGACTTACTCTATAATGTTCGTCAGGCGTCATGTTGGATACTGGATATTAGAAGTAAAAATTGAAGGAAGCCATCTTTAATAGTCAATGAAACTATAGTTTAACAGCATCTCTAACCTCTGCCATGGTCTGGCGCGCAACCCGCCGTGCTTTATCGCGTCCGTCAGTAATGATGTCATCGACAAGTTGTGGCCTGGCTTCGTAGTAAGCTCTTTTTTCACGCATCGGCTCTAAAGCTTTTATGAGATTTTGAGCCATTATTTTCTTGCATTCAACGCACCCTATCTCGGCTGTGCGGCACTCTTTATTTATCCTGCCCACAGTTTTACTATCACTGTAAATCTTGTGAAATTCGTAAACATTGCAAACATCAGGATTGCCGGGGTCACTTTTCCTGGCGCGCTGAATGTCGGTCAGCATTTTGGATACGCTGGCGGCTATTTCATCAGGGCTTTCTGAAAAGTAGATTGCGTTGTTGTAACTTTTGCTCATTTTACGGCGATCTATACCTAGTATTTTGGGTGTTTCTGTCAGGATAGATTCTGGCTCCGGGAATACTTTACCGTATAAATAGTTGAATCTTCTGGCAATTTCCCGTGTAATTTCAACATGTGGGACTTGATCTACGCCCACAGGGACTCCGTTAGCCTTATATATGATAATATCGGATGCCTGCAGCACCGGGTATCCGAGGAAACCAAATGTGGAGAGGTCCTTGTTGCTGAGCTGGATAATTTGATCTTTGTAGGTGGGGTTTCGTTCCAGCCATGGTAATGGTGTTATCATGGAAAGGATAAGAAACAGTTCCGCATGTTCCTTGATATGTGATTGAATAAAAAGGGTGCTTTTTTCAGGTGAAAGCCCCGCACTCAACCAGTCTATTAACATATTGCGGATATATCCTGAAATAGAGCCGGTATCTTCATAATTGCTAGTTAAGGCATGCCAGTCGGCTATGAAGAAAAAGCAGTCGTACTGTTCCTGCATCTTTACCCAGTTTGCAAGGGCGCCGTGCAGATTTCCAAGATGAAGGGGTCCTGTAGGACGCATTCCGCTGAGTATCCTCTTTTTTTCGGTCATGTACGGTCTCCTGTATGAATCGAGACCTTTGCAAAACGCCCTCTTTTGCCCAATTCCTGCGTCAGGCTCAAATTTTAATCCTCAAAATACTCAATGTATTCCTGTGGTTAAAATTTTCCCCTTCCTTGGCCTTGAACAAAATTGAACGTTTTTCAAAGGTCTCGAATCGGACTTTTTACGAGTTCATCAAATCTTAAATCTTCAATATATAATGCCAACATCCGGTTATCTTCCTAATAAAATATTGAACATGGGGGTCAAAAAAAATGACATGAACTTATCGATTAGATTTGTTAGAAGCAAGAAAATAATTATTATCATGCCGAATCGTTCAATACGGGCATAATGCAGTCTTAACGAGGCCGGCAGAAACATGGCAAGTATTTTGCTCCCGTCCAAAGGTGGGATCGGGATCAGGTTGAATATTGCAAGAACCAGATTAATCACCACGCTGTAAAAGAGCATATGGTAAAAATCCATGATAAGGGGTCGGAATATGGATCCATTCCATAACCATTGAAAATGGGCAATGGTTTGAAAGAGCACTCCCGAGACAATCGCAAGGGCAAAATTAGCCAGAACACCGGCAGACGCCACATAAATTGTACTTTTGCGATAATTACGAAAATTGGAAAAGTTAACCGGCACAGGCTTGGCATAACCAAAAATGACTGGAGAACCGGTCAGGTTCAATATCAGCGGCAGGAGTAATGATCCCATAAAATCGAGATGTTTGATCGGATTGAGGGTCAGTCTTCCGGCTAAAAGGGCGGTATTATCCCCCATCCGGAGTGCTATATAGCCGTGTGCCACCTCATGAAAGGTCACGGCAAAAAGAAGCGGAACTATCATTACAACAATTTGATTCAGATCTAAGTTAGCGAACATACTCTTTCACAAAATTGAGTTCATCATTGCGTGTTTTAAGCTGACCGTTTAATTTGGCATCCAGAACGGCCTGAAGGACTTCCCGGTAAATCGGACCGGGTTTAATCCCCATTTTTTTCAGATCCTTGCCTTTTACCGATGTTTTAATATGCCTTTGTCGGGTAAAGTAATTGGATATGGATTTCTTTACCGTTTCGTGCCTGGTTGCCGCCATCATATACAGGATCAGTTCAATCCTGAAAACGGAAAGTTGTTTGTAAATGGTGCTGTTTTTTACCGGCAGATTTCGCTCCATCCATAAAATAGATTTGTCAGCATCGAAACGTTCCTTGCAGAAAATTGTTTTGTGTCGCGGCGAAAGCTCAATTTGCATACTAATTTCATCGGCTGTTTCTTTGTCACAGTGTCTTGTAAGCGCAAGAAAATAAACGGCCCATTTCATATACGGTTCTTCCAGAAAAAGCAAATCATGCCATGAAAGCACCTTTTTAACCGATTTAAACAAAGAAATCAGCGTGTTGTCTAATGTTATGGAAGGGTGGATAACCGTAAGAAGATTATATTCATTTAGTCTTTTGATGGCAGCCAGGGGATTTTCTTCTTCTAAAATCTGACGCAGTTCGGCAAATACCCTTCGACCGCTGAGCCGCTTGAAAAAATCCATTTTTATGGCATTGTCAATAAGACTTGAAGTTAGTTTGCCGATGGAAAAACCGAAACGTTGCTCGAATTTTATAGCGCGGAATACCCTGGTCGGATCTTCAACAAAACTCAAATTGTGCAAAACCCTGATAGATTTTCCTTTAATATCATTCTGGGCTGAAAAAAAATCGATCAATAGGCCGAATTTATCTGGATTGAGCTGGATAGCCAGGGCATTTACAGTGAAGTCTCGTCGAAAGAGGTCGAGTTTTATTGAACCCATCTCCACAATAGGAAGGGCGGCCGGGGACTTGTAGTATTCCATTCTGGCCGAAGCCACATCAATTTTAAAACCATCTTGAAAGATAATTACCGCGGTGCCAAACTTTTCGTAGGAGTGAATACGGGCACCAACCATTTTGGCATATTTTTTTGCAAATGTGATACCGTTACCTTCGATAACAATATCTAGATCTTCGTTGGTTCGGTATAGGAATAGATCGCGCACAAATCCGCCCACAACACAGGCACCGTAACCTAGTTCGTCAGCTTTTTCACCGATGACTTGAAGCATTTCTAAAATACGAAGTGAAAGGCGTTCTTTCATGAATTTAAGGACGTTTCTGGTTCTGGCTTGACCGGGTTTTTTGGGCAGGTCGGGTAAGGTTGAAGAACCATGTTTGGATTGATTTACAAGAACGTTGAGCAGATCTGTGCGCGTAATAACACCGGTAATGACACCATTGTCGATTACAGGAAGGATCCGCTGTTTGTTCTCGATGATTTTTTCCTGAATTTCCGCAAGCTCGGAATCGGGTGCCACCGAGGCAAGTTCGGTTGTCATATATTCTTTGACCGTGATGTGATCCAGCCCATGGTGCAGGGCTTTTTCAATAATCTGGCGGGTTATAAACCCGATCAGGTCTTCTGTACCGTCGTGCTTTTGGGTAACCAAGAGGGCGTTTATGTTGTAACGTGTGAGAAGATTGCTGGCTTCTTTGCAGGAAACATCGTTGCCTATCTTAATGACAGGAGATGACATTAGATCTTTGGCACGGTTCCTGGAAATGATTTTGCTGTAGAGGATTTCCGTGAGCTTCTGCTCAATCTGGGCAAGTGTTTTACCCTTGATGCTCGCGGCGGCTGCAAAGGTATGTCCTCCCCCGCCAAGGGGGGTGACAATCGCCCCCACATCAACCTCTGGTAATCTGCTTCGGGCCACGACGTACATTTTGTCTCCCATTCGTGCGATGGCAAAAATGGCATCAAGATTTTCCACCTTAACCATTTTTTGGACAAGGAAGGCGAAATCCGACACATAATTGTCGGTGGATACGGTTGTAATTACAATTTCGACGCCGTTGATATTGTAGCGAGTTGCCGCCTGAATCATGTCGTTCAAAATCCCCACCTGTTCGGGACTTATCTCTCTTGAGATCAGATTTGAGACCATGTTTAAATTTGCTCCTTTTGAAAGGAGAAAGGCGGCGGCCGTAAAATCTTTTTCAGTGGTGGATGGAAAGGTAAAGGAACCGGTATCTTCATATATCCCGAGACACATAATGGTGGCTTCATCCGCAGAAATGTCTATCCCCTTATCCTTTATGATTTCAGTGAGGATACTGACAGTGGCGCCGGTTAAGCAATGGACCTCGTAATCACCTTTGATGTCGTTACTCATGGGAGGGTGATGATCGTAAATGTGTATATCAATGTCCGGCTGGTCGAGTATGGCTGCAAACTTTCCGATACGGCTTGGCTGTTTGGTATCCACCAGAACCAGTCTTTTGAGATTTGATATATCGACATCTTTAATGTCGGCCATGTTAAAGAGATAGACCATAGACTTTATAAAGAAGTTTCTTAAGTTTTTTTCCTGGGAACCGGGGAAAACTACAAGTGCATCGGGATAGAGCTTCTGGGCTGCAAGCATGGATGCCAAAGCGTCAAAGTCGGCATTGATGTGTGTAGTAATGACAGTAAGATCTTTTTTGTTATGTCCGGGATTTTTTTTCACAATCCTATATCATTTATTTCCTTCACTTTTCCTGTTTATAAACGTTGGGGTGTCAGAATAAAGATTTACATATATCAGCGAGTTTATCAAGCCGTATAATAACGATTTTGTATAAATTCAGCGAAGATGTTGTTGTTTGGTGTATTTTATGATATTGCCTTACACGAAAATATGTGGGCTGCATGAGAAATAGTATTCCGGTTTGATACTGTAAATGGAAAACAATCAGCTCTTTAGCGCAAAGATCTCAAAAGGGGAGAACGATAATGCCAGTCTATTTATGGAGTGGAAAGAACAGACAGAATAAGAAACAAAAAGGTGAGATGGAAGCCCCCACCGAAGAAGCTGCACGCTCCGAACTTATCAGACGCAAAATAACTCCTTCCAAGATTAAGAAGAAACCCAAGGACCTTTTTGAAAATATCTCTTTCATGCAGCCCAAGATAAAACAGAAAGATGTAATAATTTTTTGTCGGCAATTTTCCACCATGATCGATGCGGGGCTCCCAATAATCCAATGCCTCGATATCCTATATGCCCAGCATGAAAACAAAACATTTAAAAATATGTTGAAGGAGATTAAGCAGAATGTCGAAAGCGGGCAAACCTTTGCGGAAGCATTGAAAAAGTACCCAAAACAGTTTGATGATCTTTTTGTAAATATGATTTCAGCCGGTGAAGCCGGTGGTATCCTTGATACTATTTTAAGACGTCTTTCTGCTTATATGGAGAAGGCTGCAAAGCTCAAAGCCCAGATAAAAGGGGCTATGACTTATCCAGCTGTAACTATGGTGATCGCTATAATCGTTGTTGGAATCATCATGGTTTTTGTTATTCCTGTATTTGAGGAGATGTTTGAGGGGATGGGCAGTGCCCTTCCTGTCCCCACACAAATTGTTGTAAATATGAGCAGGTTTGTCAAATCAAACATTTTTTATATTATCATAGTAATAGTTTTGACAACATTTGCAATCAGAAGATTTTATAAAACCGAAAAAGGACGAGCCTTAATGGATGACCTTTTTCTCAAACTGCCTGTATTCGGGCTTTTAATTCGCAAAGCTGCGGTGTCCAAATTTTCACGCACCATGGGAACAATGCTTGGCAGCGGTGTGGCGATTTTAGACGCTCTTGATATTGTTGCTAAAACAGCGGGTAACAAAACCATAGAAAAGGCTGTGTACGAAACCAGATCCGCCATTGCTGAAGGCCGTACAATGTCCGATCCTCTTGCCGAAAGTAAGATTTTCCCGTCCATGGTATGCCAGATGATTGCTGTTGGTGAATCTACCGGCGCACTTGATACCATGTTAACAAAGATCGCCGATTTTTATGACGAAGAGGTCGACCAGGCGGTGGAAAACATGACTTCGTTGATAGAACCGTTTATGCTGGTGTTTCTGGGTGTGGTTATCGGCGGTCTGGTTGTATCCATGTATCTGCCAATATTCAAGATGGCTGCTGCCTTTGGTTAACCCGTGAACCTTTGGGTCAGGATTTTTTACTCTCAATAAATTGTGATGAACTCGTAAAAAGTCCGATTTAGACGGTTTCGTAAAAAGTTCAAATTCAAGGCGTGCAAATTTTGGAATCATGAGGCGTACTTTTCGTACGTTGAATGATTACGAAATGCAGCACAACGCAGAAGTTGGACTTTTTACGGAACCGTCAAATCATGAAGCTTCCTCTCCGATGAGAGTGGTTACCTTGTTCCGTCCTTTTTCTTTTGAAAGATACATTGCCTTGTCTGCCCGTTGTATAAACTCTGACAGTTGTTCACCAGGGAAATACTCCGTAACACCAATACTTATGGTTATTTTTGCTTCTTTTCCATGCTGAGGCATAAAATTTTCATCTTTTAAAGCGGATTTTATTCTTTGCGCAACAGTTTGGGCTTCT
>JAFDBA010000231.1:1750-4783 GCA_019313505.1 Deltaproteobacteria bacterium | reverse complement strand
CGTACAAGTAAAGGTGCTGTTCCCGGCCAAGGAAAAGACGCAGCAGCCTGTCAAACCCTATGAAATGATCCATATGCGTATGGCTGATAAAAACATGGCTGATTTTGAGAATGTTTCTGCTCGAAAGCGAATAGATGTCTCCCAGATCGAAAATTATGGCACGTTTTTCAAGAAGAAAGGGGATGAATAATCCGGGATCGTCAAAAGGTCCGTTCACTAACCTTGGGAGGAAAGAAGGGCGCATTTTCAGGAAAGAAATTTTGTTACTTGCCGATTAATGCAAAGATATATTTCTTCATCAGAACCGAATATATCAACGACCACTTTATGTTTAATAAGGGTCTCTATTACAAAAGCTGTAACATATAGGCTGACAACATTTGGTTGTGTTATAATATGTCTGAATGGTGCATTTTGGTAATCGATCTCAAACTCGTCAGCATGGCTTAGTTTTTCGAGACACTTTAAGATCTGTTCCTCGAGTATGTTTTTGTTTGTGGTTTCCACAAGGTTGTTTTCAATAAGCTTCATGGCAATGGCATTTGAAAGCGGTTCTATACACTCTCTTATGCTCCCTATTATTTTTCTGCGAGCATACTCTTTTGAGGATTCGATTTTTGACAAAATCTGTGCTTCGCGACTGCTTGGCCGAAATATTTTAGCCATAAGATATCACCTTTCCTTGCTGTAAATATCAGTTTTTTCAGCAACAATAATGCCAGAAACTGACTATTGCAAGGGAAATGTTCGGGTTAAGTTTCTTCTATAACCATTTGCCCGGTTTTCCTGTCGTTCCAGCGATTCCAGCGCAGCCGGAATGCGATACGATCAAAGCCATTCTTCATAGTAATATTGGTATTTACGTTGAACTGAATGGCGTGAAAAGTTTTACCGGTGTTTCCTCCGGACTGTTTTAACAGCATGCGCCTGTGATTTTTACCCACAATTTTTGAAGATACAACCATTATGTCCCTGGCCATAAAAAGTGGTTCACGATTGCCGGTACCAAACGGATTTAAGGATTCTATCTCGTCGATGAGATCCTCTGAAATATCGTCAAAAGTAAGTTCGTAATCGATGTAAACTTTCCGTATAAAATCATCGGGTTTTGTTATATCGCTGACAAAGTTTTCAAAGTTTAATTCAAACCTGTCCATTTTTTCAGTCTTGATTTTCAAACCAGCGGCCATTGAATGACCGCCAAAACTTTCAAGATCACCGGTACAAGCAGAAAGCCCGTCATAAAGATTTACTCCTGGAATACTTCTGGCCGATCCTTTTCCGATCCCGTCTTTTGTAGTAATAAGCACCACAGGACAAAAATATTTTTTCATAACTCTGGAAGCTACAATCCCAAGAATCCCTAAATGCCAGTTTTGGTGTGCCAAGACAAGAGTGTTTTTTTGGAGCAGGGAAGGATTTATCTTTAAATGGTCCTCGATTTGAGCCAGCATCTCATTTTCTATGGTGCGCCGTTTCCGGTTCATATGGTTGAGTGAACGCGCAATTTGTCCGGCATGATCCATTTTTTTGGTTGTTAATAGTTCAACTGCCATAGAAGCGTGGTCTATCCTGCCTGCCGAATTTAATCTCGGCGCCAAACCGAAGACCACATCATCACTATTCACGGCACGTTTATTAATTCCGCAGACCCCCAACAATGCTTTGATGCCGGGACGTGGACTTGAACTGATAATATCGAGCCCTGTCTTTGCAAGTATGCGATTATCATTAATAAGGGGGACCATGTCTGCCATGGTCCCAAGGGCCACAAGGTCGCATATGCTTTTCAGATTAGGCTCCTGTCGATTCTTCCAGAAATTTTCGTTACGAAGTTGTTTTCTAAGACAAATCAGAAGACAAAAAGCCACACCAACACCGGCGAGATTATCAAAACCGGACGAACAGTCATGACGCATGGGATTTATAACAGCAACCGCCGGGGGTAGGGCATCCGGCATTATATGATGGTCGGTGATGATTACATCAATGCCGGCCGCATTTGCCGCTTTGACGGCATCGTGACTCCCTGATCCGCAATCTACGGTGATAATTAGGCTTATTTTTTTTGACAATGCGCAATTTATAATGTGGCTGCTTTGCAGGCCGTAGCCTTCCGTTATCCTGTGGGGGATATAGTATGATACATCAGCACCCACTGATCGGAAAAACTCCAAAAGGATTGTGGTTGCGGTAATGCCGTCAACGTCATAATCGCCAAAAATTAAAACCTTTTCATTACTCTTTATGGCTTTCAATATACGGTGAACCGCTGCATCCATATCCTTTATGGAGAAGGGAGGACTTAAATGATTCAATGAAGCGCTAAGGAAGTTCGAGGCGTCTTCCGGAGAGACAATATTTCGGTTGACCAGAATTGCAGCAATTGCGGGATGGCATTTTAGAATCCTGGCAAGTTTTTCGACAGCACAAGCATCAGGACGTAAAATTTGCCACTCTTTTTTCATTAAAAAACTAATTATCCTAAATTTAAGATTTGAGCAACAGCAAATTATCAACTTTGTCGTCCTGACTTTTTTATTGAAATGATGGAGGGTGTGGTGATAGTATAAAAATTTAATTCAACTTTTCAAAAGATTCAAATTGAAAACCAAAAAGAAATATTTTCGTGTTGATCGCAGACAAATCGGTTTTCTCAAATTTATTTTTGAGGCCTACGACGGCATTGTGACAATAACAACCGTGGATCCGGATCAGGGTGTCGTGCTATTTTGCATTGCTCCGGGATGTGAAAATGATGTTGAGATGATTTTACAGGATCTTAAAAAGGACATCATGATTGAACGGATAGATTGCAGAAATTATGTTGGCATTGCTGTTTCATAAAGCTAAAAAATACATGAAAACAAAACAGTTATATATTAATACCATCGGCTGCCAGATGAATGTTTACGATTCCGAACAGATTGCCAGGGGATTAAAGGCGTTAGGATATGAAATGACTCCATTTCCGGAAAAGGCGGATTTGATCATTGTTAATACCTGTGCCATCAGGGAAAAAGCCGAACAAAA
>JAFDBA010000231.1:0-1745 GCA_019313505.1 Deltaproteobacteria bacterium | reverse complement strand
CTGTCAGGCCTGAAAAGAAAAAAACCCGATCTTATTATCGGAGTTGGCGGATGCGTGGCACAGCAGGAAGGACCCAAAATCCTTAAGCGTGTGCCCCACCTTGATCTTGTTTTCGGAACACATTCTATTGGCCGTTTACCCGGTATTATAAAAGCTATAGAGTCGAAAAAATGTCGAATTGTGGACGTTGAAATGTCGGAAAAGATAGAAGAGCTCGATTTTACTACAAACGAGTGCTATGAAAATAAAGTTGCCGGCTTTGTAACCATCATGCAAGGATGCGACAATTATTGCACCTACTGCGTGGTTCCTTATGTGCGGGGTAGAGAGACCAGCAGGAATCCTGATAAAATCATTAATGAAATCCGCAATCTTGTCGAATCAGGCATGCAGGAGGTCACTCTGCTGGGCCAGAATGTAAACAGCTACGGAAAAAAGGAAGGACTTTGCATATTTTCCGAACTGCTGGCACTTGTTAATGAAATCGACGGTCTTCTAAGAATCAGGTTTACGACTTCACATCCCAAAGATCTTTCGACAGATCTCATGCTTGCTTTTAAAGACCTTGATAAGTTGTGCAATCATATACATTTGCCGATACAGTCAGGTTCAAACAGTGTTTTAAAAAGGATGAACCGGAAATACAACCGCAAATTATACCTTGAAAAAATAGAAAAACTACGTAATATTTGTCCTGACATTGCTATTACGTCTGATATTATCGTAGGCTTCCCGGGAGAGACGAGGGCCGATTTTAAAAACACCCTGGAATTGATTGAGAAAGTGGAATTTGACGGTCTGTTTGCGTTTAAATATTCAGACCGTCCAAATGCAGCGGCGGCCCGATTTGAAGACAAAATTGCAGAAAAGGAAAAGAAAGAAAGGTTACAACAGGTGCTAAACCTGCAGGCACATTTTACAACTAAAAAGAATAAAGAACTGGTAGGGTCGACTCAATCAATCCTTGTAGAAGGTTTGAGCAAGAAGCAGACTAGGCTTGATAAACAGAACATGAATCATGATGTTCAGTGGACAGGACGGACATCAACAAATAAAATCGTAAATTTTTCCAGGGGTGATGACACGGTTTCCGGTGATAAAATCGCTGCAGGCCAAATAGTTACTGTCAAAATCTTGAAAGCACATTCCCATTCACTCTGGGGTGAACCGGTCAGCATAGTGCCCAAGCGAAAACTAGGATTTTTCGTTCAGGCACTAGCATAGTGCCCATGTTTTTGGGATTAAGAGGAGAAAAAAGTTATGTTGCATGAAGTAAACATAGCGAGCATGGCGATAGATCCCACATCAAACACACCCATTCTCATCTTAAAGTCGGTGAAAGGCGACCAGGCTGTTCCCATATGGATTGGCTTATTAGAAGCCACATCCATAGCTTCAGCGCTCAGGGACATCAAGTTTGACCGACCCATGACCCATGATCTTTTCAAAAATTTCATCGACAGTATGGATATGGTGGTGTCGAAAGTTGAAGTGTGTGATCTAAAGGATAATACTTTTTACGCCAAGATATATTTTGTATCTAAAGAAAAAAGTTTTAATATGGATGCCCGTCCAAGCGATGCGATTGCCATTGCACTTCGTTTTAGTGCTCCCATCTATGTGGATGATAAGATTTTTGAAAAATCTCAAATGATGGAAGGCGATTATGAAGTATTAAACAAAAGCGAAGAAGGAAAAAAATGGGCGGAATATCTTGAAAACCTTTCTCCCGAAGATTTCGGGAA
>JAFDBA010000065.1 GCA_019313505.1 Deltaproteobacteria bacterium | reverse complement strand
CCTGGGTCCATGCCAGGCCGGTGGATAAACCGATCTGACTTCTCTCCTGATCCATTTCAGGGTAATATTTTGCGACTCCCAGGTATTGTTGCAGGTTGTTTTTTGTGATGCGATAATTTCCTTTATTTCCTTCAGCAATTTTACGCGCCACCTTGCGAAAAAGAGACCCTATTTCACGTTCAAGGTTCCTTAAGCCTGCTTCGAAAGTGTATTCTTTTATGATCTGATGCAATGCACCCGGGCTTATTGATATATTCCTAGCTCTTAAACCGTTTTCCTTTATCTGACGCGGAATAAGGTGCCTTTGAGCAATAGTCTTTTTTTCTTCTTCCGTGTATCCGGAAAGTGTAATAACCTCCATCCTGTCAAGAAGCGCTGACGGAATGGTGTCGGTCAAGTTTGCAGTGAGAATAAACATAACTTTCGAAAGGTCAAAGGGCAAATTAAGGTAATGGTCACTAAAAGCAAAGTTCTGTTCAGGGTCAAGGGCCTCTAAAAGAGCGGATGAAGGATCCCCGCGAAAATCAGAGCCGAGTTTGTCAATCTCATCCATTATGAAAACAGGATTGTTTGTACCACACTGCTTTAAACCCTGTAATATACGTCCAGGCAAAGCGCCGATATAGGTTCGGCGGTGACCTCTGATTTCAGCTTCATCACGAATACCGCCCAGAGATATACGGATAAATTTACGTTTCATTGCATGTGCTATGGCCTGCCCCAGGGAAGTCTTTCCCACTCCTGGTGGTCCCACAAAACAAAGAATCGGGCCTTTCATTTTGGGATTAAGCTTGCGTACGCTTAAATGTTCCAGTATGCGATCTTTTACCTTGTCCAGCGCAAAATGGTCCTTATCCAGAACCTTTTTGGCTTCCTTGATATAGATTATATCTTTGGTCGCTTTACTCCAGGGCATATCGACCATCCAGTCAAGATACGTTCGCACAACCGAAGATTCGGCAGAATCAGGGTGCATCTGTTCCAGGCGTTTCAACTGCTTCAAAGCTTCTTTATTAGCTTCTTTTGACATTTTGGCGCTTTTTATCTTTTTTTTGTAATCCTTTATTTCCTGTACTTTGTCATCGCTCTCACCGAGTTCCTTATGAATCGCCCTTACTTGTTCTCTTAAAAAGTAGTCTCGCTGATTTTTCGAAATTTCATCCCTTACATCAGACTGGATCTTAGCCTGCATAGATGCCAGCTCCACTTCCCGTGTAAGCAAGTGGTTTACCTTCCTGAGTCGCTTAACAGGATCGATCAGTTCAAGCAACATCTGGGATTCATCAATTTTCAATCTGAGATTTGATGCCACAAGGTCAGCAAGCTTTCCAGGATCTTCAATACTTTCTAAAACAGTGCTAACATCACTGGTCATTTCACCCCGCAAAGACAAAATCTTTTCGGAGTACTCCCGTATATTCCGCATCATGGCTTCAATTTTCAGACTGGTTTTCTTAATCGGGGGTTCCACAATATTTTCAATTTTTACACGATATAAAGACCTTTTTAAGACGTATTTAACAATCTTTGCCTTTGCAATACCCTGAACAAGAGCTTTAATACTACCATCAGGAAGTTTAAGAATTCGCAGGATCCGGCTCACAGTTCCAACTGTAAAAATTTGATCCGGCTTCGGGTCTTCAATGCCCGGGTCCTTTTGCGTTACTATTAACAAAAAGCCGTCTTTTGCCACTGCTTCATCCACAGCACGAACCGATTTTTTGCGTCCTACAAAAAGTGGAAGGAGCATGTCATTAAAAATTACAACATCCCTTACGGACAATAAAGGAAGAATGTTGGGAAATTTTGCATCCTTGTCATCTTCTTCAATAATGCTGATAAGATCATCCTTGTCAGTTTCGGCCATTTTTTTCTCCTGTTATGATTATTATTTCAACATTATAAGACATAATTCTTTTTTGACAATAAATTTGGTATATTAATTTAGATCAACAGCTTTGACAGCTTCCTTTCACCGAATCTCATAGGAAGCACTATTGCAAGAATGTTAATTATAAAAACTATGACAAACGATCCGATTGTCCATATCCACTCAAAAGCACTTAAACCCGTTTCTTTTATTCCGGCCATAAAAAGGTTGTAAACAGGGCCCGCCTCAATGACAATTATGGCACCTATATATCCTGCACACACCATCATAAAGAGAAGCCCACCGAAACTGGTAACGGTTTGAGCCGGGTTTTCTAATTTAAAATCCGGGTACGCCGCACCGAAGCCTATCCCCATAGCAACAACACCGGGAACCATAAATAATATGTTGGTTATGGAAAGTCCCATCATAAAGGGCGTAACTTTAAGCAGAATGTTCGTTGCAACGATCAGGATTTCGGTTAAAATCAGCAGTGGTAAAAAATAGATAAAAAACTTAATCCATAGATATTTTTTCAGTGGTATTGGAACCGATTTTACCAGCCAGAATCCTTCCTTTTCGGTACTGACTGCAGGATAAGCGAAACGGGCTGTAACGGCAGTAAGAACAAAGCCTGCAAGGCCCATATTCAGAAAAGAGAGAAGATTCTGAAAATATACGGTCTTTATGGGAGCTTTTTCAATGGGGAGAACATTGAAATTGTAAATATAGATGACAACAAGGGCTGCGATAAGAAATAGCTGTGACCACTGAGTTTGATCCCGAAAAAAAGTTTTTACCTCTTTTACTGTAAATGCCCTGACCGGCCGCGACAGGGATTTTAAAAAAAAACTATTGGGAGATCTGTAGTTAAACAGGCGAGCCTGCACTGTTCTTGTTTTTGAAAGCCCTTTAAAATAAATGGCTTCTGCAATAATTATAACCATAAATACCATTACTCCGGAGAAACTCCATGAAAGTGCAAACTGAAACATCCCTTCTGTTATATTACCATAAAGTAAGGCCTTCATGCTGTCAAATGCCCATGTGCTCGGAAGATATGGTGGTGCCGGAGTCTTTAAGGCCTTAAGATAAACAAGGACGGTTGCAAAAGCTTCGGGATCAACCAAACGTTCCGGACGTAAAAATCGAAAAGTAAAAAAAAGTACCAGAAAAAAACAAAGGCCAAAGAATATAAATATGCTTCTTATACGGTTTGCCGGTAAAAAATTCACAGCGGTTATAACCAAAATGGCACTTATACCTGATGCGATAATCGAAAGGGATAAAAGTGTCATTAAAATATTGAAATAAAAAAGGGGGCCGGTCTGATAAATAATGCCGTATGAAATAAAAACTGGAAGGGTATATACAATGACCATCCACGAACTGTCTACGGTGCTTTCTATCCACCTTGCAATAAAAACCTTGTAACTTGGAACCGGCATGGAGTGTACAAGAGGCAGGTCTCTGCTAAGGTACAGCTTGGATAGTGAAGTCAGGATGCTGCTGAAAACAAGGAGGAAAAAAAAAGTAAGAAGCACCATGGAAAGCAACTTGTGGGCGAGGATATCTCCCAGTTCCGCTATCTCCTTAAAATAACCAAGAACTCGCAGTGAGACAGCAAATATGCCACCCCAGAAGAGCAGTCCAATCGTCCCAAACAAAAAAAGCTTAAACAAACCGCCCTTGTTGTTTTTTAAAAAGCCCTTGCCTTTAAAAGAGTAAAATCTCGGCTTTAAAAGTGTGATGATATCTTTCATTCTTCTGTCAATCTAATGAATACCTGCTCAAGATCCGCATCTATTTCATTGATGTTGCGTTTTAAATCTTCAGGAGTGCCTGTAGCAATCAGTGATCCCTTATGGATTATACCGATACGATCACATATATCTTCAGCCACCTTCAGGGTATGGGTCGACATGAAAATAGTTACGCCTTTTTTTGCAAGACGTTGAAAAAGATTCTTAACCATCTTGATCGCCAAGGGATCAAGACCAACCATGGGTTCATCCACGATGATAACTTCAGGATCATGAACCAGGGCTGCGGCCATTACGAGCCTTTGCTTCATGCCGTGAGAATACGACTCAATAAGATCATCAGACCAGTCTGAAAGGAAAAACATTTTAAGCTTTTCTCGAGATTTTATTAAAAAGATATCATCACCGACCCCGTACAGGTCGGCAATAAACTTAAGAAACTCCATGCCTGTAAGTTTTTCGTAAAGATACGGTCTTTCAGGAATAAAGCCTATTTTACTTTTAGCTTTTTCCGGGTACGATTCCATATTTATACCACAGATCATCACTGAACCTGATGTGGGTGCAAGGATTCCTCCAATCATATTTATTGTAGTTGTTTTTCCTGCGCCGTTTGGACCGATAAAGCCGAATATTTCACCTTTTGGGATCATAAGATTCAGATTGTTCACAGCCACCAGATTACTGTATCTTTTGGTCAGATCTTTAAGTTCTATCATTTTGTTTGTTTAATAATCTTTAATTTTATTTTCCCTATGATGCTCATTAAATCAAGCTGTTGTTTTAGTTCTCCACTTGAAAACCGTATGTGTGTCACGTCTGCAGGAATTTGTCCAAAAAGCGAGTCCACTGTTATCCACTCCCCAAGGTAAAGAAGATTCCATGCATGATAATAAAACCGTCCATTTAAATAGACGAGACCGGCCTCAATCTTAGCAGGTATTCCCGCCGCCCTTGCAAGAGCAGCCAGAAGTACTGCATGTTCATTACAGTCACCTGCGCCGCTTTCGATAGTGCCAAGAGCATCAGGCAGAGAAAGAACTGGCCGCTTTTCAATATTTTTATTGATCCAGTCAACCAGTTTTATCGTCTTTTTTAAAGGCTTTTCATCGGTTGCAACAATATTTTTTACCAGATTACGAATCTTTGGATGATCAGATTCAATAAATGGAGTGGATTCTAAAAATTTACTTTGGGGCCTCTTTAATATGTTTATGTTATAAGTAGTTGAAAAATCGGGCAGGGACTCCTTGTTGATGACAAGAAGATTACCTTTTAAAGACTGTCTTCCTCCGTCGAGACAAAGATGGTCATATGTTATGCCGCTTATTTCAACTTCTATCCTTGCAAGCTTGCCGGCATTGTTGATAAGCACATTTGACGGGACAGAAGCAACAATTGTAAGATCCTGACTCGATTCAACAGGAAGACCAAAAAGTGCATCGTCACGTGTCGTTTTTTCGAGACTGATTCCGAGCATCCCTTTTTCTTTAACCACTTCACCATTTTCCCCAACCCAGGCCAGTTGGGTTAGCCCTTTAAACATCATTGCTACTTTTTTGACTTTTTTTCTGGTCCCCATGCTCAGGACCTCTTCATTTCCTATCACCCTGACCCTGACAGGTTCACTGGACATGGTTGCCGGGTCGAAAACCTGAAAAGTATACTCGGCACCGGCTTTTATTCCGGATGCATCCACAGCATTCATTATGCCGGCAGCCATGTATAACCTTTCCTTAATTTCGATATCAAAATTATCTGTGGAATCAAGGCTATGTGTTTCAATTGAAAGTACATTACCAGAAACCACCCCTTTTGCTGAGAAAACAAAACGTCCCGAACTGATATCAAAATCAAAGGAAGATAGAGTAAAATCAGTATTTAGCCTCCCGATCGTTTTAAGGTTTATATCCTGTACCAGTCCCATGGTGTTGATGCGCATATACAAGGTTTCTTTTAGAATAAATCCTTTTCTTGTTTTTATAAAAACTGTATGTGTTGCACCAATTTTACGAGCATTTTGCAAAATATTCATCCATGTATCTCTCTCAAGAGGGGATTTTATGGATGAAAAAGACGTATTTGAAGGTTCGCATAAATATTTACTAAACAAATCCAGGCGGATAAAAAATAGCGCCGCAAAAACAAGTCCAAATACGGAAGCGGTAATCCAAAAAGGCTTCATTCTTTTAAATGACATGGGGATCATCTTTAGTGTATAGTCACTGAATCGTATCGAAATGACAATAAATTTAATATTAGTCAATAAAATATTTGAATGAAAATCTTGTGTCAATCATGATTTTTTTTAATATATTTACTTGAGCCTTCACTCCATTAATGAGAAGTATGCCAAGTTGTTATTGATAAAATAAAATGAAAGTGTTATTTATTAAATTTGACGGTCTCGTAAAAAGTCCAAGTTCTGCGAATTGATTAACTGTAAGAGGAAACTATTTTGGCAATAATAAACCCGGAAAACAGGGAGGCTGAGGTAAAATTAATTTATTACGGCCCAGGTCGAGCTGGAAAAACAAGCAATCTAAAGTATATATACAATAAATTCGCACAACGTATCAAAGGAAAGCTGACATCGATAAATACAAATGGAGACAGCGCCCTGTTTTATGATTCTTTACCATTGGAAATCGGTAGGGTAAAAGGTTACAAAATCAGAGCTCAGCTTTATACTATACCTGGTCAGGTTCAATACAAAGCCACTAAAAAATTGGTATTAAAAGGGGTTGATGGTGTTGTTTTTGTGGCTGACTCCATGGCTTTAAGACAACAATTGAATATTGATTCTCTGGAGGATCTAAAAGAAAATCTGGCTATATTTGGGAAAAATATTCTTCAGACCCCCCTTGTCTTTCAGTATAATAAAAGGGATCTGGAGGAACAAGGCATCCCACTTTTATCATATGAAACACTGGAAAAGGACCTGAACAGTCAATTAGTGGCACCTTCTTTTGAGGCAAGTACCGTAACCGGCTTTAATGTGGTTGAAACCGTAAAAAAAGCAATATCTTTAACGGTAGCATCATTACAGGACAGACTATAAGTTATCATGCAGATCAAGGAACACAAAATAGTGCTTTATTTATAAAAATCCAACCCAAACAAACCGGAAAAGTGACAGAATTCCACAACCCCGGTTAAATAAGATAAAGCATTTAACGGGGTTAAACTTTAGGCATTTTAGATCACTTTAGATCACTTCAAACTTTCTGATGTCTATTGAATGATGACGGAGGTTTTTAACTAATGGGTGATATTCATGAAAATGAAAAGATAGACATTGATCTAAAAATAAGAGAAGCCGAGACGTACAGATCCCAGGAATTGTTTGCAGAATCCCTCGAAATATATGAGGAAATACTTTCTGTCTCCACTGAACTTGATTCCGATATCGGGAAAACCATCCAGGAAAAGATTGCCCTGTTAAAAGAGGAAATCGAACGTCTCGAAAAAGAAGCTCCATCGCTCTCAGATCAGGACATTTCCTATCTCAAAGAGACCCTGGATTCTGAAGAAACGGCTCATGCAATTCTCACCAGCGCTTCGTCTTTAAAGGAATTGGGCCTCTTTAGAGAAGCCGTGGAGGAATATACAAAACTGTTTGACAAGGATTATCCTATTGTAAAAATCATCGGAGACTTGTCAGAATGCCTTTTTGCAATCCATTCACCATCCAGAGTAATCAACCATATTGAACAACTTATTAAAGAAAGAGATTTAAGTGACCAGGAAAAGTCCGATATCAAGTTCAAGCTTGGTGCTGAAATGGAAAAACAAGGTCATGCAGACCTTGCAATAGAACTTTACGAGTCTGTCAAGAATATCGATCCTGAATATGAAGGAATACAAACTCGGACTGAACTGCTCCAAAGCAGTCGCACTTATGATTCCAAATATAGTTACCTCCTCGAATCTAAACTGGTTACCACCAGTCAGCTACAAAACGCCCTCGCAATATCCAAAAAAACAAAAAGAAGTGTGGAATATGTCCTTATGGAACAGAACAGGATAGAAAAAGAAAAGATTGGAAAATCCCTTTCATTGTTTTTTAATTGTCCTTTTACAGCCTTTAGCCCTGACATGCCAGTACCTTATGAACTTTTAACCAAACTTAAACGGTCTTTTCTTTTACAGTATAGCTGGGTTCCACTGAATTGGGAAATGACGAGCGGGACTGTCGATATTTTGATTGATGATCCTACTGACCTTATTAAAACTGATCACATAGCAGCCCTTATATATACAAACAATATCAATTATTTTGTCGGCATAAAAGAAGATATCGCAAAAATTATAAAATACTTCTTTGATAAAAGGCATGAAACCGGGACCATTGCTGAGGAGGATGTTGTTGATAGTTTTGACATCATGCCTGACATCGACTTTGAAGAAGATGAAGATGACGAAATTGTCGAAGAGTTTGATGAATCTTCCAGCCAGGTGGTACGAATGGTTGATCAGATTTTTATTTCGGCATACAGAAAAAATGTTTCAGACATCCATATTGAACCATCTCCCATGAGCAAGACAGCCAACATCCGCTTCAGAATTGACGGGGTCTGCCAGGATTTTTTGCAGGTGCCGATTACCCATGCCAGAGCTATTCTGTCAAGAGTCAAGATTATGAGTAGGCTTGATATTGCCGAAAAGCGTCTCCCCCAGGACGGCAAGATCAAATTTAAGCGCAAGGGGATCAAGCCTTTTGAGCTCCGAATTGCTACAATTCCAACTGTCGGCGGGTATGAAGACGCTGTATTGAGAATTCTGGAAGAAGCCGGCGCCAGGAAACTTGACGATGTGGCATTAAATGAGAAAAATCTTAAAACCGTCAAAAAAGTCATTTCCCAACCCACCGGCCTTTTTCTGGTTGTAGGGCCCACAGGATCCGGAAAAACCACCACCCTTCATTCAGCTCTCGGGTATATTAACAAACCCGAAATTAAGATATGGACGGCGGAAGACCCGGTTGAAATCACACAGCTCGGCCTGCGGCAAGTCCAATGCCAGTTCAAGATCGGTCTTGACTTTGCAAGAGTTATGCGAGCGTTTTTAAGGGCCGATCCCGATGTAATTATGATCGGCGAAATGCGGGATAAAGAGACTGCATCCATTGCGGTTGAGGCATCCCTTACCGGCCATCTGGTATTTTCAACTTTACATACCAATAATGCTCCTGAAACCGTTACCCGACTTCTGGACATGGGGATTAATCCTCTTAATTTTTCCGATGCATTTCAAGCTGTGCTGGCCCAAAGGCTGGCAAGGGTACTGTGTAATAAATGCAGAAAAAAATATCACCCTTCAGACGAAGATATTTATGTTATTAAAACGCTTTATGGCAAAGAGCATTTTGATTCCTCCGAGCTTGAGCTAACGCCGGATACAGTCATTTACCAAACCGAAGGTTGTGATGATTGCTACGAAACCGGGTATAAAGGAAGACTCGGGATACATGAACTCATGGAAGGTACAAAGGAAATAAAAAGAATGATCAAAAAAGAGGCAACCCCCGAGGAACTCTTTATCCAGGCATCCAATCAGGGTATGACCACTCTGGTACAAGATGGTATTGTTAAGGTGCTTGAAGGGTTGACCGATATAACTGAGATACAGCGTGTTTGTGTAAGTTAGCCAAAGCCCTATCTTAAACAAGGCAAGACTTTTAAAAAACCCATCATGAGGATTGCGGTCATATCTGATATCCATTCTAACCTGGAAGCTTTAAGACAGGTATTAATCGATATCGAAAACTCTAACATCGATACCGTAGTTTGCCTTGGTGACAACATCGGGTATGGTCCCGAACCAAACAAGGTTGTCACATTAATCCAAGATCATAATATCCCGTCTATCATGGGCAATCATGAACTGGCTGTGATAAATCAAAACTATCTATCCTCTTTTAATCCAGTTGCCCGCAAGTCTTTGCAAATGACTGTCGAATTGTTGTCTGAAAAAACGGTTAATTTTATTTCAAGATTAAAGCCGTCCTTGACTTTTAACAAATACCGTTTTGTTCACGGCTTTCCACCAAATTCTGCAACCACCTATCTGTTTCAGGTTTCAGATGATGAACTGCAACTTACTTTTGAGCAAATGGAGGAAAGAATCTGTTTTATAGGACATACACACAAGCTCAAAATCATCGAATATAAAAATCAATTTACTACCCAAAGACCACTTGATAAAAGCTTAATAAACCTCAACATGGAAAGCCGGTATATTATCAATGTCGGCAGCGTAGGGCAGCCAAGAGACGGTAACAATAACGCAAAATACATTATCTTGGACACATTAAATTACAGCATTGAAGTAAAATTCATCCCCTACGATATCCATTCGGTTATCAACAAAATAATAGCGGCCGGCCTTCCCGTGGAACATGCCAACCGGCTTTTATGATTTTTAAACACCTGGTGCCCGGACGAAAACCATAGGGCATAGAAACAGAGGAAGATCAAAATGTCGGATATTCTCACCGTAAAATCGAAAATTATCAATTTTATCAAAACCGACATCTGGAGAATTAAAATAAAAAGTCTCCCCCGAAAGAAATCCTTTTTTATTAAACAACTCCGGATTCTTCTTTTGGCAACCCGTGGATTTGGTCAAGACAAATGTTCATTACAGGCATCGGCGCTTACATTTTATTCTGTACTCTCCATCGTTCCCGTGGTGGCCATGGCTTTCGGAATTGCAAAGGGCTTTGGCTTTCAAAAACTTTTTGAAAAACTACTTTTTGAAAAATTTCCCGGACAGGAAGAGGTAATGATGCGGGTTGTTGATTTTGCCCGTTCACTTTTAGAAAACACAAAAGGCGGTATGATCGCCGGTATAGGCATAGTATTCCTATTCTGGACGGTCATCAAATTATTAAGCAACATCGAACGTTCATTTAATGATATCTGGGAGATAAAAAAGGCCCGCACTTATGGTAGAAAATTCGGTGACTATCTTTCCATTATACTAATTTCTCCCATACTGGTAATCTTGTCCAGCAGTGCTACGGTGTTTATAACAACTCAGATTACGTTAATAACCGAAAAAGTA
>JAFDBA010000230.1 GCA_019313505.1 Deltaproteobacteria bacterium | reverse complement strand
CCTGAAATGAATCTGGCATTTGGGACAGGCCGTTATTATGGTCCCTGCACCGGTGTCGCCGGCCTCCTTAAGGCGCTGCAACTGAATTTCTTTGGAACAACTGGAACAGTTCATCCAGCCGGAAGTTCCGCAGCATATTCCATTCTCCCGGGAACGGGGCATCTCTTTGAGTTCAATTCCGGGGATAGTTTCCAGAATCTTGCGGGGCGCATCGTAAATGCCTGCCAGCCTTCCCAGACGACAGGGATCATGAAAGGTAACGACTTCTTCACCGGATCCTTCAAGCTGAATCACACCCTGGCTGAGTTTGTCTGCCAAAAAATCGAGGATATGGACCGGTTCAAAATCGAGTTCGCCAAAATACTTGGGATAAAAATTTTTAACCGTGTGATATCCTTCCGGGCAACTAAAAACTACCTGTTTGGCCCCTGAAGAACGAATCGTATCGATATTCAATTTGGCCAGTTGTTTAAATTTCTCTTCGTTTCCATTCCAGAGTGCATCGTGGCCACAACATCTTTCATTATTACTGACCACCGGTTCCACCCCACAGGCGTTGAGAACCTTCAGCACGTTCTGAGCACCCGTGATTGATCCTGCATCGATATCCCGGAAAATAACGTCAAAATAGGGTCTGCATCCCACAAAATAAAAAACGTCACCGGTCTCTCGTGTTTTCCCGTCTTCGACCCAAAAGAGGCGATTTTGTTGAACATCCCTGGTCTGGATGGACATAATGGTTTGAAGCATTCCATTGTGAGCCGGGACGCCGTCGAATCCCAGCAAATGGGCTTGATCGCGCATCAAGCGGATAAATTCAGGAAAATTAATGTCTGCCGGACAGCGGACGCTGCACTGGGCGCAGGTCAGGCAGCTCCAAATGGTATGGTCTGAAAGCTCCTCCAGTTCATAAAGGGAGCGCTCAATAATCTGCCTGGGTGAAAATTCCGGGAAAACCCTGGCAACCGGGCAGCTTCCGGTGCATACCCCGCAGTCAAGGCAGTAATAGGTTTTTGTGGTGTTTATCAAATCGGCTATTGCAGTCATATCAATGCCTCAATTTTTCTGAGCCTTTGTCAGGCCGCCTGTTTTAAGGAGGACGGTCATTTTATCTGCCCGGTAAATTCTATGGCAATCTCGGCAAAACGCCCGCCTTCTGCCGAAGAAACCCATTCAAGACGCAACCTTGCCGGGTCAATACCGAGTATCCTCACCAGCTCCTGGGTCATTTTAAACATCTTTTCAGCCTTTACATTACCATCCAGGTAATGACAGTCACCCATATGTCATCCGGCAACCAGTACGCCGTCGGCACCTAAATTAAAGGCCTCAAGAATAAAATTAGGGTTTATCCTACCGGAACACATTACCCGTATAATCCTTATATTGGGTGGATATTGAAGACGGCTGACCCCTGCCAGGTCAGCTGCCGAATAGGCACACCAATTACATGCAAAAGCAATAATTTTTGGATTAAATTCTTCAGCCATAAAGTAAATCCTCTTTTAATTAAATGCTGCTTTAACCATTGTCAGCACTTCCTGGTTATCAAAGTGGAAAACATCGGCCGCACCTGTGGGACAGACTACTGCACATGAGCCACAACCTGTGCAAACCGCCTGGTTTACTTCGCAAATGCCGCGGTCTTCCAGAAAATTGATGACTTGATACGGGCAGACCGCCATGCATTTCCGACAGCCCCTGCAAAACTGTGGATTGATTCTGGAAACAATAGCATTGCCCAAGACCTGCCCCCAGTCCTTGAGCGATGGCTTCATCAACAGGTTTTGGCGAATGGGCCAGACCACAGACAAACACCCCTTTTGTGGCAAAGTCTATGGGCTGGAGTTTGACATGGGCTTCCACAAAAAAACCGTCTTCATTAACCGGCACCTTGAACAGCGAGGCAACGGGATTTTCCTGAGGCGGCACAATCGGAGTAGCAAGAACCAGCAGGTCCGGCCTTATCTCAACTTCACGTTGCAGCACATAGCTGGTACACTTGACATTAATGTCGTTTTGATTTTTTGAAACAGCTAATTCTTTGTCGAAGTCATAATGAATAAAGGCAATGCCTTTGGCCCGGGCCTCACGATACAGATCCTCACGCAGTCCATAGGTGCGCATATCCCTGTAAATAATAAACACATCCATTGCAGGCTTTAACTCTTTTAATTTAAGTGCGTTTTTTACGGAATGCGTACAACACACTTTGGAGCAATACGGTCTTTCTTTGATCCGTGAGCCCACACACTGGATGAAGACGGCTGTATGGATCTCGTTTAACGATAGATTATCATCAATAAATTTGCGATCCAGCTCCAGACCGGTTAAAACCCGTGGATCCTCACCATAAAGATATTGATCCGGTTTGAACTCTTGGGCGCCCGTGGCAATGATCGCCACACCGTGTTCTATGACCTGCTCTTTGCCCGCTGTTTCAACCGTTGTTTGAAAATTACCCACAAAACCACTCACCTCTTTTATTTGGGTGTTGGTCAGTATGTTGATGTTTTTATCAGATTCCGCCCCCTTAATAAGTGCGGCCAGCTTTTTCTGAACATCTTCGCCCTGCCAGGTTTCATAAAGATTTAGGGCCTGTCCCCCAAGGACATCGCTTTTTTCGATCAGATGTGTGACATATCCCTGCTGTGCCAAATTATTGGCAGTGGTAATACCGGCAAGGCCTCCGCCTATGACCAGAGCGGACTGGTTCATTTCTATTTCCGGGTCGGATAGCGGTTGCAGCAGGCTTACTTTGGCTACGGCCATGCGTACAAGGTCTTTGGCTTTTTCCGTGGCTGCCCCTCTTTCGCTACTGTGCACCCAGGAACATTGATTGCGGATGTTGGCCATTTCAAAAAGGTATTTGTTTATGCCAGCATTTAGCACCGTTTCTTGAAAAAGGGGTTCGTGAGTACGCGGCGTGCATGCTGCCACGACAACGCGATTCAAATTTTGCTCTTTAATCACCTGGGTGATTTTTTCCTGGGTGTCCTGGCTGCAACTAAAAAGATTATCCTCTGCAAAAACCACGCTGGGTAAGGTTTTGGCATATTCAACCACATCCGGAACGTCTAAGAAACCGCCGATATTGGTCCCGCAATTACATACAAAGACTCCTATGCGCGGAGGATCTCCCTTGACATCAAGTTCTTCTGGGGTTTCTTTTGTCCGTGTCATGGATCCCCGTGACTCCGCCAGAAGACCTTCAATCTCCGCTGCAGAAGCACTTGATTCAATAACCGATTGGGGGATGTCCTTAGGACTTTCGAATGTGCCGCAAACAAATATTCCCGGTTTTGTGGTCCGGACAGGGTTAAAGCTGCTTGTTAAGGCATGCTGATATTGATCCATCTCAACACCGAGTTTTTGGGCCAGGTCCAGCGCTTTATGTGACACCGCGAAACCCACGGAAAGGACCACCATGTCAAACTCTTCTTCAACCCTCATACCGGCTTTATCCGTATAACCGATGCGAAGATTCCCCGTGTCGGACGGAAGGATTGAGCTGATTTTTGATTTCAAAAAACGTACGCCAGCTTCTTGAGCACGATTGTAGTACCGCTCAAAATCTTTACCGTGGGTCCGGATATCAATATAAAATATGGCGGTATCGAGTTTCCCCTTTTGGTGCTCTTTGGCTATTATTGCCTCTTTGATGGCATAGGTGCAGCAGACCCCCGAACAGTACGGCTGTGATCCGGGGTGCATGTCCCTTGAGCCAACGCATTGAATCCATGCGATTTTTTCCGGCTCTTTATGATCAGAAGGCCTTACCAAATGCCCTCCAAAAGGTCCGGTAGCAGCAAGTATCCGTTCAAATTCGAGGCTGGTTACAATGTCGGGTGATTTTTTGTACCCATACGTATCGTAAAGACCAGGATCATACACCGCACAGCCGGGGGCTATCAACACCGCACCTGCATTGATGGTTAATTCCTTGGGCTGGTCTTCAAAATTAATGGCACCGGAGGGACAGAATTTCTCACACGCCTTACATTTACCCTTTTTAAAATAGATGCAATTTTCATCAATGGCGTATTTTAAAGGGACTGCCTGTTCGTATTTAACATATATTGACTTGCGTTTGGCTAAGCCAGCGTCAAATTCGTTTATCACCTTTTTGGGACACTTTTCGGCACACAAACCGCAGGCAATACATTTATCCATGTCAACATACCGGGGGTGTTGCAAGACCTTGATTTCAAAGTTTCCTTGCTCTCCGGCAATGTTCTGAACTTCTGACAAAGTTAGCAATTCAATGTTAAGATGCCGGCCGACCTCGACCAGTTTTGGCGAGATAATTCACATGGAGCAGTCATTGGTGGGAAAGGTCTTGTCAAGTTGAGCCATGATCCCACCTATGGAGGAAGATCTTTCCACAAGGTATACATAAAAACCGGAGTCGGCCAAATCCAGAGCCGCCTGCATTCCGGCAATTCCGCCGCCAACCACCATCGCGGCGCCTGTTTTTTTATTTGGCATTTTCTACTCCCTGATCAAAAAAAGATGTTATACCACTGATATCAAGTTTATTCATACCGATTCCCAGAGTCTTTTCGTCGATACCCATGCACAGCCCCAGCAGTTGCGGATAAAGAACCGAAGCAAGGGGATCGTTTCCATTTTGGGAGACCATTATTTTTTGCACCGAATCAAACTGCAGATGACAATATGGACAGGCAGAACATAGATAGTCGGCGCCCGCTTCTTTGCCTGATGAAATCTTTTTTCTGGTCAGCTTCATGGAAAGATCGTCATTGAATCCCAGTACCGGAGCCCCGCAGCATTCCAGCTTCCGGGTCCA
>JAFDBA010000064.1 GCA_019313505.1 Deltaproteobacteria bacterium | reverse complement strand
GGAATTTGCGCGCCTTGAATTTGGAGCTTTTTACTTTGCCATCAAAATCCGACTTTTTACGAGACCGTCATAAATGAACACTTGGGTTAATAAAAGATACAATTCAATTATTGTCTTTACAGTGTTATTTTCTCTCCTGTTCGCAGGATGTGCCGTCTTTAAAAAAGGACCGCCCGGGGTCATGGAAAGCGCACTGATAAGAATAGAATCGTCAGATTATCCTGAATTTTCTGATGATATGGACTATGACGGTTTGGAGCATGGCGTTCTGCAAAGCATTTTGTATCTCAATAAAGTCCCGGCTGCTAGAACGTTCAGGTTTGGCAAAGACGTTTTTGATGCCGCCCACATGATAAGATCTATGGAACACTTTCTGCATTTTATTCAAACTAAGCCATCAAAACAGCAACTTAGAAAATATATTAACTCTAACTACCTGGTTTACAAGTCTGTGGGGAGCGGTAACCCTGGGCAGGTTCTTTTTACAGGATATTACGAACCTTTATTAGAAGGAAGCACAGAAAAAAGCACTGAGTACCGGTTCCCAATTTATGCCCGACCCAGCGATCTTACAGCGATTGACCTTTCCCTGTTTCTACCAGCATTTAAGGGAAAAAAAATCATCGGCAGATACACTGACCAAACTGTTGTGCCTTACTATGATCGCAGCGAAATAGAATATAAGGGGGCTCTCGAGGGTAAGACCGCAGCGATTGCCTGGCTTAAAGACCGAGTTGACCTCTTTTTTTTACAAATTCAGGGTTCCGGGAAAATTTATCTCGATAATGGCGATATCCTTCACGTTCATTATCATGGCACAAACGGCCGACCTTATCGGAGCATAGGCAAGTTGCTTATTGACACCGGCAAAATACCTCGCGAGGAGATGTCTATGCAAAAGATTCGTGCTTATTTGTACGACTATCCCGAAGAGGCTGAAACGGTTTTAAACTATAACCCGAGTTATGTATTTTTTAAAATCGAAGAAGACGGTCCTATCGGATATCTGGAGGTCAAATTGACGCCGGGCCGATCGATTGCTCTGGACAGACGTTTATTTCCCCTGGCCGGCCTGGCGTTTATCAAAACCCATAAGCCCTTAATAAATAGTAGTGGGAAAATTTATAAATGGTCTGCTTTTTCTCGATTTGTACTGAATCAGGATACTGGCGGGGCAATCAAGGGGCCCGGGCGGGGGGATCTGTTTTGGGGTGATGGAACATATGCGGAAATAGCTGCCGGTCATATGCAGCACCACGGCACACTCTATTTTCTTGTCCTGAAACCGGATTTCCTTTAAAATAGTTGTCCTTGACTCTTTTTTATAAAACCATTATTGGTGAGCTCGTAAAAAGTCTGATTTAGACGGTTTCGTAAAAAGTTCAAATTCAAGGCGTGCAAATTTTGTATCATCGGCTATCCGCCGGTCCCGTGGGGAGCGTACCGTTTGTACGTTGAATGATTACGAAATGCAGCATAACGCAGAAGTTGGACTTTTTACGAAACCGTCATTATTTATTGAAATCATATCAGTTTTATTAACTTTTTTCCACCATTTAGGAGTTAGACATGTTTGGCATCGGCATGCCTGAAATGCTATTGATCCTGGCAATCGCACTGATTGTTATTGGACCCAAAAAACTTCCGGATCTTGCGAAATCTCTGGGACGGGCTTTTGCCGAGTTTAAGCGAGCCACATCCGAATTAAAAGAATCTCTGGAAATCGATGATGAACTAAAAGATATTAAAACAACCTTTAATGGTATGAGCGACGAAATTAAGGAGGCTATAAATGTAAAAGCTGGTACCGAACCCGAAGATCAAAACGTTTCTGCCGATTTTGATAAAGAAAAAAGTGAAAACGAAATCAAAGATAAAGACTTAGAAAGTCCATTAAGTGATGGATGACCAAGATAAAATTCCTTTTACCTCGCATCTTGAAGAGCTCAGAAAACGTCTAATTTTCTGTTTCATAGCCGTGGGCATTGGTTTTGTTCTATCATACGGCTTTAAAGAAAAACTGTTTCAAATTTTAACTCGTCCCCTGATAAGCGTGATGCAAACCGGTGATAAGCTTATCTTCACCGGTCTTCCCGAAGCTTTCTTTACTTACTTAAAAGTAGCATTTCTTTCCGGCATCATTCTGGCCGCCCCGGTAATTTTCTATCAGTTTTGGATGTTTGTTGCTCCCGGACTCTATAATAAAGAAAAACGGTTTATGGCCCCCATTGTTTTTCTATCCACTTTTTTCTTTGTCGGCGGTGCATTTTTCGGATATTTTATTGTATTTCCATACGGTTTTAAGTTTTTTTTAGGATTTGCCTCTGAAATAATACAGCCCCTTCCCTCCATGCGGGAGTACTTGGGTTTTGCCTCAAAACTGTTACTTGCGTTTGGACTTGTTTTTGAGCTTCCTTTGATCATTACCTTCCTTGCCAGACTTGGCATAGTCTCCGTAAGCTTTTTAAAGAAAAACAGAAAGTATGCGCTTCTTTTATTCTTTGTAGGTGCAGCTATATTAACGCCTCCGGATGTTGTGACGCAGGTCATGATGGCCTTACCATTGATAGTGCTTTATGAAATAAGTATTATCGGCGCCAAAATTTTCGGGAAGAAAAAGTCCGAAGAGGACGATAATAACGATAATAAATAGAGAAATAAGATACTTGCATTTCAATCCGAGAAAAGGGAATGTTTTTTTAAAGATTTTTTTTATCGTTGACAGATTTATATCCGCTTGATAGATAATTTTACGTCTAACAAATTAATTTATAAATTTAAAGGAGGTAAAAGGTGTTTATGAAAAAAAGGTATCTTGTGACATTGTTAGTCGCTGTGATAGCTACCATGTTTATTGTGGTTGGTATTTATGCCGGAACCGAAGTAAAAGATGAGATCGTGATGGAAAACAAAGCGTATGACAAACATACCAAGAGCATACAAACGTTTTCGCACATGAAGCACGCAAAGGAATATGCGGAGAAAAATCCGGATCTTTACAAATTATGCTGCGGAGAGTGTCACCATGAAGATAAGGATGGAAAAAGTAAACCGCTAACCGGTCTGAAAGAGGGGGACGAAGTAAAGAACTGCATCGAGTGCCATAAAAAACCGGGTTATATCAAAGGCAAAAAAGCAAAGGGTCTTGACAAGAAACAGAAACGAGAATATCACGCCAATGCCATTCATGACAATTGCAAAGGCTGCCACAAAAAATTCAACAAGAAAATGAAGTTGAAAGCAAAAGATGAGAAAGCAGCACCTACAACCTGCAAAAAGTGCCATCCTAAAAAGAAATAACAATACAGGTAAATATAATTAATAGGGTGATCATCATTTTTAAGATGATTATCCTATTTTTTTTTGATTTTTATAGGAAGCGGCTTTGCGGACCATGCTTATGGCCCATGAAGGTGTGCCCAGGGCATGTATATGGGTGTAGGTCGCAAGAACGTTTTTATAGCAGACACCGTCACGATTATTAATAAAACCGGTTCCCCTTTTCATGTTAAAGGCCAGATCTTTGTCCGTCCCCCGCCATTTTAAAACCCGCGAATAGTGAAACTCATGCCCTTTAAGTTCGGTATTGATCTTAAAATACGGGTTTGGTTTGTCCACTGTAACGATAGTATACCCGTGTCCCTGTGGCTTCTTTGAAAATCCAAAGACAACCGGCAGCACCCCGGCCATGGGAAATGACTTTTCATCTAAAACCAGCTCTTCTCCCAAATACATCAGACCGCCGCATTCAGCGTATATTGGAAGGCCGTTTTTTGCCAAAGACTTTAGTTTTTCTCTGAATTTTACGTTTTGGGCCAGTTGTCGGGCATGGGTTTCTGGAAATCCCCCGCCGATGTAAAGGGCATCTATCGGTGGAATCGTATCGCCGGCCAGAGGGCTTATAACTTTGATTTCTGCACCTGCCGCTTCAAGAGCTTCAATATTTTCCGGATAGTAGAATTGAAAGGCCGAATCCTTGATGATACCGATTCTGGGTCTCAGATTCTGGTCGGAATCAAGCAAAGAGCCCGCTTCAGCGGGAATGCTTTCTTGAAGTGCGTCTGAAACAGGAAGTGCGCCGGCAGCGGCAGCGACTGCGGCCAGGGCTTCAAGATCAAGATAGCGGACGGCTATTTGAGATGCGGCTTGGATGGAATCCTTTGCCCAGCCGTGTTCCGGTGTGGGTAAAAGCCCCATGTGCCGCTCAGGAAAACTTTGCCAGTCCAGTTTTGGAACCGCGCCTAATACGGGAATATCACAGTAGTGCTCAATATTTTTTCGGAGGACTTTTTCATGCCGGAGTCCTGCCACTCGATTAAGGATTACTCCTTTTATGGCAACATCAGGATCGAACTTCAAACATCCCAACACAGCAGCCGCCATGGTCCGGGTAGACTTTGTACAATCGATGCAGAGCACAACAGGTGTTTTAAGAAGCTTGGCCAGTTCCGCGGTACTGGTACCCCCCTGGATATCTATTCCATCGTAAAGACCCCGGTTTCCCTCTATAACCGCGATATCGCCTTTTATGGAATGTAAGAAAAAGGATTGAAGGATAAGCTCTTTTTGGGTCAGGAAGGTGTCAAGATTGTAACAGGGCCGGCCGGCCGCAAGGGCGAGCCAGCCCGCATCAATGTAATCAGGGCCTTTTTTAAAGGGTGTTATCTGTCTGCCGAACGATTTCCACGCTGCAGTGATTCCGATGGACAGTATGGTCTTACCCGATCCTCCCCGCAGGGCTGAAATTAAAATTCTGGGAAAATCCATAAATTACTGCTGCAAAGGAGGTTGCCAAATTAAAATAGGTTTCGGATCGGTCTTTTTAATACAGAAAATTCTGTTTTAATCTTCGTGCTCGGCCGCAGCCTGCTTGCCGACACCTTTCAGGCTATACAAGGTTGTGCTTCCGCTGGACCAGTACTCAAGGATCTCATCTATTACCATTTTACTAATAAACTTTTTAGCAGGCCTGGGCTTTTCACCCAATATTTTGCAAAGGTCGTTAAAATAGAATTTGCTTTTCCCTTTTTTCTTTTTGAGCGCTGTTACGATTTTTTCAGCTGCTTCCGCTTGATCCATGATTTAGCCTCGTATCTTTTGGTGCAGGGGACACGTGATGTGCCCCCTGTGGGTTTTTATTGGATTTAGAACTTAAAGTTCGTTGTCTGACGCCAGGTAAAATAAGCCGGATCACGGAAATCATCAATAAGATGATGGGTGAACTCGAGTTCACATTTCTCAAAGAATCTTTCCCACCCGATCCTTTCAGCCCATTCGCCCAGACGTTCATATTTGTTGGCATCCGCCGCATAGGCCTCTACCATTCTCTGGATAGCATCCGTCATAGTAGGCCAGCGAGGCATTTCGTTGGGGATAAAGGCAACAACAACCTTGGAGAACTTGGGAGCGCTGATCCGGTTGGACACCTTTCCCCCTGCCATGAGTACGATACCGTCGCCCACATCATCTGCCAGCGGCATTGCAGGACACATGGTGTAGCAGTTACCGCAGAACATACACCTGGGCTCGTTTACGGACACACTTTTTACCTCGGTTCCGTCTTCCAGTGTAACCTTGGCCGGTTTGATTGCATATGTCGGGCAGGCAGCGATTGCCAGGGGAATTTCGCACATTTTGTTCATATATTCGTGGTCCAGCATGGGCGGCTTGCGGTGATAACCAAGAATGGCGATATCCGAGCAATGGACGGCGCCGCACATGTTCAGACAACAGGCCATTGAGACCTTGAGCTTGGCCGGTAGCCGCATATTGGTGAAATCATCAAAAAGTACATCCATGGTAGCTTTAACCGTACCGGATGCGTCTGTTGCCGGTGTGTGACAGTGGATCCATCCCTGGGTATGGACGATGTTGGTAATTCCGGCGCCGCTGCCCCCGATGGGAAACTTGTAACATCCACCGGCCTGCTTGCGGCTCAAAAGATCCTGCTTCAAAGGCTCTACTTTTTCCTTGCTGTCCACCATGAATTCAATGTTGTTGCGAGTGGTGAACCTGAGATGTCCGTCACAATGCTTGTCCGCAATTTCGCAGATTTCGCGAATATGTGATACGCTCATGAGACGGCACCCGCCGGTTCTTATGGTGTAAACTTCATCACCGGATTCTGCCACATGGACCAGAATGCCGGGCTCCAGAATTTCATGATACAGCCATTTACCCTTGTTTTTTGCTATCACCGGAGGGTAAAATTCGTCAAATTTTCTTGGGCCGATGTCGGTTATCCTGTTTGCCATCGGCTTGTCAGGATTATAACCTGAAGATACAAATGCCATAGTATTTACCCCCTATCTCTGATGGTGTTTTCTAAATTCGTTAATATCACGATCAAATCCGCCTTCAACCTCATCTTCTTTCCAGAAAATGTACGGGTTGGTGCGGGGTTCCTGAATCATTCGTGGATCCGGTTTAAAACCCGTCACCTCGAGCAATTTCTGGAAGCCCTGGCGCTTCATGAGTTCGCCAAGTCTTTCGCGGTTTTTTCCTTCTTCCATCCACCAGTCCCAGATGGGCTCGATGACGGTCTCTTTAATTTCATCATAAGGTTCTTCCACCTTAATAAACGGAACAATAAGGGAACCCATTTGAGCACCGTCAAGAATCGGGGCCTTTGCTCCGGCAAAGATCGAACACCCCAGGTCATTACCTATTCTCAATGCCCTGGGCATGACGCAGATGCAGTGCATGCATCTATAACACTCAGGGGTGTTAATCTCCAGCTTACCATCTTCATATCTCATGCAGCCGGTGGGGCAAAGATCGATCACTTCTTTCTGGATGTCGAAGGGTCCCCAGTCACGTCCGGCATGAGCGCCGCCGTTGGGAGGAAGTTCGCCGCCAACGTAGGCTTTAACCGCTTCCTGATCTATTTTAATATCATCACGCCAGGTTCCCACAAACGCCAGGTCAGACCGTGCAATTGATGCAACGCAGCAGTTTGGGCACCCGTCGAATTTAAATTTAAACTTATAGGGAAATGCCGGCCGATGGAGCTCGTCCTGGTATTCAACGGTGAGATCATGGCAGATAGCCTGGGTGTCGTAGCAAGCCCATTCACAACGAGCCGCTCCCACACAGTCGGAAGGTGTCCTCAGGTTTGACCCGGAACCGCCCAGATCCTGGTTCAGGTTATGTCCCAATTCCCAGAAGACCTCTTCAAGTTGAGGGGTTGTGGTGCCAAGGAAGATAATATCTCCTGTTGAACCATGCATATTGGTAAGACCACTTCCCCGTCGCTCCCAAAGGTCGCAGATATCTTCCAGGTATTTGGTGGTATAGAATTTGCCGGCAGGCTGGGACACACGCATGGTGTGAAAATGGGCAACGCCCGGGAACATCTCGGGCTGGTCGCAATACCTGCCGATTACGCCGCCTCCGTAGCCGAATACCCCGACGATGCCGCCATGTTTCCAGTGGGTCCGGCCGTGCTTGAAGGAAAGTTCAAGCACCCCCAAAAGATCGTCACAACAATCCTGGGGAATCTGGTATTCAATGTTTCTTTCATTTTTTGCCCTTGATTCAGCCTCCCGCTTCATATCGGTCACAAAACTTGGCCACGGACCGGTTTCCAGCTGATCCAACAAAGGGGTTTCATGTTTTGCCATATTCATTCCTCCATTCATCTTTAGATTTAACTATACTTTCGATTAAAACAAAACCCTCTCCTATAGGAGTTTTATCGTTCACCTCCTCTCACGAAATGATTCACTCTTTTTCTTTACGTTTTTATGAGTTAAGCATTTAAATAACAAAGGTAATCCCCCAAAAAAAGTTATATAAAATTAATCTTTTACCTTGTCAATAAAAAAGCATGGTTTGCTATGTTAAATATTTTTTATTGTCTGAATCGGCTTTAACACTTAATCCAAATGGTTCCGTAAAAAGTCAACCAAAAATAAAGCGGCACAACATATTGTACTTTATTACCAATCACTACCTTTATACGTTGTAGTAGCAATTCAAAGTTTTGACGGTTTCGTAAAAAGTCACTAATTCAACCATAGATGGCTAAGTAAAAAGGTTCATATACAAGGCGTAGTATTTTTTCAGGAACGAGGCCATACGTGTAGTATGCCAAGTGTCTGAAAAAATACTACAACGCAGTAGATGGGACTTTTTACGACGCCATCTTAATTGCATTGAATAGAATCTTCACATGCCTTTTTAAATTCTTTTTAATGACAGGAATTTCCGGAGATTGGGGGTTATATGCATCAACCATGGCTTGTGACAAACCAAACAAATCTGATTGACTGCAAGATAGAAGATGATTTCGGAAACAATCGATTAAAGGTTCTGGAAGCGAGACATTTGACGTTTTTAAGGCCAGGCTCTCGAAAAAACCTTTAAGGATCCCATCAACCGAAGTATCATCTGACCACACTATTTCTCCAACACCGCCCAGCCGGTCAAGGCGCATTCTGACTGTAAGATTCAGAAAAAACACCAGCAAAGCTTCCAGTATCAGTTCCATATCCGGGTCTTTATTAATCCCGTTATTTTCAAACATGGGTCGGTACTGTCTTGCTGTAATTAGCTTTACACCAATCTTGTCGTTTCGACATTTTAAGACAAAATCTCCGGCCGCATGATGCCATGAAGATATTTGTTCAAAGGTTTCGACATTGTAGTAACAGGTAAGAATCCTGGCAGCTTGTCGGTAAAGGTTTGTGGCTTGATCGGTGGTAAGGAAATAGTTGCCGTTTACATAATCCCAGACAACAATTTTGTGTTTTTCATCTTCAGGATCAAAGGAAATGTGGAATTCGTTATATCCCTGGAACCATTCTCCTAAAAACATTCTGAATTCATTGCCTGTAATAGAGACACAACCCTGGCCGTAAACTTTGGGCAGAAATGAGAACGGAAAATCTTCATCGAATTGTTTTAAAAGATCATATTCTCTTTGAATATAACTTTTGCCGGCATCGGAGATCGCTACATTCAATACAAACGAAATTGCTGTTTCGTGTAACACTGTTTCAATTCTGGCCGGATGATAAAATTCACCGTGTTTTTCAAGAAAAATTCTTATTTCTTCAATTTCTTCGCATGTTACCTCTCGATGCATATGTTGTGAAACAGCACGAGTAATAATTTCAGATCTATCCTGTTCCAGAAAATTGCGAACGGCTGTAAAATAATCTCCATGGCTCACACAAATACCGGCATTATTTGGTTGCTGATGTCTGCTCATGGGAAGGAGGGCGTTCCACATCTGGCTATTTTTTTGGACAGGATTTTTTTTATGCGACAAAAAATACTTGAATTGTGGTGCGTTGGGCATGATTTAGGTTCTGAAGGTCAAAAAGACGACATCTTATCCGGATTCTTTTCGAAAGGCTTGGATCTCTTTTAATAGTCCAGGGGCTACTTCATAACCGAGTTTAACCGCTTTATCCACATATTTTATTGCCAGATCATATTTCCCCTTTTCGAGATAGGCGATTGCCAGATTGTTGTGGGCGATTGCAAAGGTCGGCTCCAGTTCCAAAGCCTTCAGATTGGTTTGGATACTTTCATCAATCAACCCTTTCATTAAGTAAGCATTTGCCAGTGTGGCATAAGCCTGCAAGAAGTTGGGATTCCACCGTATTGCTTTTTGAAGTGACCGGATGGCTTCGTCGATTTCACCTTTTTGCAGATGGACAAATCCGATGTTGCCGTGGCCTTCGAAAAATCCTGCCCGAACCTTGATCGCCTGCTGGTTGTATGCCATACAGCCGTCAAGATCACCCCGCTGCAGGCAGAGTCCTCCGAGCTGCACATAAGCCTCGGCCAGGTTCGGGCTGCAATGGATGGTTGCAATCAGCTCTTTTTCAGCTTCGTCGTATTTTTGCAGCCCCAGTAGTGCGACCGCAAGATTGTAATGGGATACTCCGCAATCCGGATTTCCGGCGATGGCCATTCGTTGGCGAGCGATATATTCTTCTGCGTTTTTTGCTTTTGGCATGATTTAGCCTCTAAATAGATTCTATTTTATTGTTAACCGGATGATGAAAACCGCTTGATAATCATAAGATTTAAAACATTTCAATTTTGGGGTTAGTATGTCAGCTATTTTGGGTTGTCAAGAAAAAAACAGGTCGAAACGGGTCACAAGACTATTGACAGGTCATAAGCATTATAATATAAGAATCGATCTTAATTGTGTGTTTAAAAAAAAGAGGGCTTTTTTTACTAATACTTGGAACTTTATCAACAGGAGGTACTCATGGCGGATTTTTATATTAATGTTTTTTTGGATGACGAGAAAACCAAAAAGATTGAAGATGCGGGTTTGGCCGACCAGATTACTGAAATAGACGGTAAAAAGGCAATTCAGGTGGGTATGACTAAAAAGGAAAAAAAGAAACTCGTTAAAGGCTTTACGGATTTAACCTTCGATGATGCAAATGCATGTGTTCTTCCGGAAGACGGCGAGAATACTTTGGTGGATGTTCTCTCGCAAACGCAGACGATTGACTGTATGAAGGTGGCAATTATAAAACTTTATAATCCGCTTGCCGGACGGGGTATATCTGGAAGAGGCTCAGGGGGCCGTTAGTGTTTCCCTGGCATAACGCGCTGTAGTCGAGACCCTTGAAAACGTTCATTTTTGTTCAAGACCAAGGAAGGCGAAAATTTTAACCACCCCAGTACGACCTGCCGGACCTACGGGGCAGGCAGGAATACATTGAGTATTTTGAGGATTAAAATTTAAGCCTGACGCCGGAATTGGGCAAAAAGGGGCGTTTTGCAAAGGTCTCGCAACATTTT